>NZ_DJGY01000074.1:0-79547 GCF_002435675.1 Acetobacterium sp. UBA5834
TTTTCATTTCGCAATTACCTATTATATATATCGATCCACTTCTAATCGGATATTACCTTTTTTTGTCCGTTCATCCATACTGATGATTTTTGCCTTTCCTTTACCTCTTAGCGACAGAATATCACCTGATTTCAGCCGAAAATCATTTTTATATATCTCCACGTAGTTCACCCGCAGTTTACCTTGTTTGATTAAAACAAGACTATTCTGTCTCGAAAAACCCCATATTTTATTGATGATCCCGTCTATTCGGTTCGAAGCAACCACCACAGACAATCGCTTGTAGTTCTTTTCAAAGCTTTCGATTTGCTGACTGGTCTTTATTGTCGTTCGTATCTCCCGTCCTTTAATCTGATTGAAATTGATCCACATGAACTCCTGTAGTCGCTGATGCATGATAATTTGTACCTTTTCATCACCCACATCGATATCACCAATACTCTCCCTAGTTATTCCCAAGTGCATGAGTTCCCCTAAGACATTGCGGTGATCAATTGGCATCACTTTTTCGAATTCAATGGCGAAGATGGGCCATTCCAGATCCTCTGAAGAAAGATAATCCGGATAAATGCATAACATCTTACGCTCAGCATCCGGGTGCCCTCCAAAAAAAAGATAAGGGACACCACTATGCTTAATGGTGTCCGCTATTTTTTGTTGAAACACTTCATCATAAAAATCAAAGAATCGGGGTTTAAAATTTTTACAACACGCATCAGTAATACGTGATAATAAAAAAGTATCTTTTTTTTCTGTCATTAGACATCCCCTTAATACTTGATATCTGAATATAACTCTAAAATATTAACATGACGACCATTTTATAAAGCGGAAACAATACGATCTGCATTAATAATATCGCAGCAAAGGCTGATAAATCCAATGGTCCAATGATTGTAAATCGTCGCAACGGCGATAAAATGGGCTCCGTTAAACCATAAATCGTCTTTACAAAAATATTATCTGGATTGGGTCTCACCCAACTAAATATAATGTTGACAAAAATTAATAGTGTGATCAATTCAAATAATAGATTACCGGCTTGAATGAGAATTCCTTGGATCATAAACGACCTATTCCATATCCTCATCCCACTCTAAAATCGGCGCATTGAAATCCAAATCATCATGCTGTGGATTAGTCAACACCGCCACCGCTTTTGGAGCTAAAATAAATACATTGTCTGCAATTTTATTAATTGAACCGTCTAGTGCAAATAATGCTCCACTTAAAAAATCAAATATTTTACGACCATTTTCATAATCAGTGTTTTTTAAATTCAATACAACTGTTTTGTTATTTCTTATTTTATTGCAGATACTTGGTGCATCTTTAAAAACTTCAGGTTCCAACACTAAGACTTCTGGACCGTCATCGAGGGATAGTTCACTTCGTCTTGAAGTTGTTGTTTTTTTTGCTTTTGGCGCTGTGAAGGCACTTTTTGTATCTTCAACATCGTCATCATATACATCTTCCTCGTAAATTTCGTCGTAACCATCCTCATTGTCTACTTCCATGCCAAAAACCTTAATAATTTTATCCTTAAATTTTTCTGCTGCCATCGTATCTCTCCTAACTAAATATTTTGCGTCCAACTCTAATCATATTGGAGCCCTCTTCTATTGCAATGGTATAATCATCAGTCATACCCATGGAAAGATAATTCATTTGAATAACCTCACCCACAGATTCCTCTTTTATTTTATCATAAATTCTTTTTAAATCCACAAAAATCTCACGTATTTTGTCATTATTTTGAGTTAAAGGACCCATCGCCATCAGACCTTTGATCCGGACAAACTGATATCCGGACAACTCATTCAATACCGTTTGCAGATTTTCTTCGAGAATTCCAGATTTACTGTCTTCTCGAGCTAAATTTAACTGGAGTAAAACATCGGTAACAATTCCCTGTTTTTTTCCTTCCTTTTCAATGACATCCATCAACTCGATTGAATCGACAGAATGGATCAGAAAGGTTTTACCAATTAAATATTTTACCTTGTTTTTTTGCAAATGTCCAATAAAATGCCAACGTGGCTGATCGCCCAGAACCTCGTATTTTTTAAGAAAATCCTGAACCTTACTTTCGCCAAGGTCAAAAACGCCAGCTTCTAAAACCGCCTGGGTTGCTTCCAGACTTTGATATTTTGTCACCGCAACTAGCGTAACATCTTCGGGTATTTCTGATTTGATCCGTTTTATGTTTTCTGAAATCACTTTGTTTCACATCCTTAGGGATAAATACTAATCCGCATACCACTGCTTAAATTCGGATTCTCATCGGTTCTCAAAACAGCATAGCCATTATTATACTTTTCCACAACAACCGGAAATGAATCACTAAAATAACCTTTTGTTACGGTGTCGATCAATGTCTCATCTCCGATAGTGTATACTGCACTTTTGGGTATTTCATAGGCACTGTAGTCCTGAATAAAAACGTCTGACTTACCGATTACCACCTTGGAAAAATCATTAACATAGTCTTTAAGCATCAGTACAATTATCTTTTGGTTACCTTCATCAACAACATCTACAAAATAACCAGAATACACCTGATCATCAAATTTAAATCGAAGCTTAGGAAAATGGTATAACTGATCAACTCTTTTAATTAAAAACTCATAGTAATCTTGATTAATCCCACTGTCGGTAGTCCCCATCAATTCAGTCTTTAAAGCCTCAACCTCAGCTTCGCCCATAATGGCCATGTCACTTGGCATGGAAAAAGCGACATAAATGTGGTCATTATTTACAACCTTTAAAAGTCCTTCGGATTGCTGATCAACTTTACTGGCGGTTTTTAAAAAAGTGGTATTAATATAGGGGAGCATGCTTTCACTTAACGCTTTTTCAACTGGTTGGATCGAAGTATAAACATAGCCACTCGAAAGTAATCCAAGTTCATTCAAGGCAATGTTTCTCGGTTGACCACCAAGCAGGCCAACCAGCGTTTGCCGTTTTTGTTGAAGGGCGGCTAAATCTAATCCCATGTATTGCACTGATTCAATCAGAAATTTTTTTCGTTCCCGCTCTGTTTCACCGATCTGGTTGGTAATGCTCGAAATACCTTGATAATTCGTCACCATATCGCCCACGATCCGGCTCCAGTTGTTATAATACTCTTCTTTAATGATCGTGTCAATCACGGCAATTTGTTGATTTAAATATTCCGTATTAATAACCTTCGGTGAATTTGTCAACGGTTTATAACCATTGGCTTTTTCCCCTTCCATCAGCGATAAATCACTGGCCTGGAAATTATCGAGCGTTCGATAATCAACATCTTTGAAAAAATACATCTCTGTTTTATACGATTCAGTATACTCTTTTTTTTCGAGCAGCATGCTCATATTACCCCGGTAACTGGAAATAATAATTATTGCTACAATAAAAAAAAAACGATGCCAACAACAATTTTTCTTAAAGAATTGACTCGTCTATTATTTTTTCTTTTAATTTGACCCATATTTTCACCTTAATAAAAAATGGTCTGAGTGAGAGGATTTGAACCTCCGGCCTCTTGACCCCCAGTCAAGCGCGCTACCAAGCTGCGCTACACCCAGACAGTAAATATATTATAATGAATCACGGGGGATTAATCAAGCTTTTTTTTATTTATTTTGTTTAAACCAACAAAAATACATCAATATTTAAGGTATCTGCGTTAAAAACCGCAGATACCTCTTTCGTAATTAATTACCCATTCGTTTTTCCATAGGGGTCGATTTAATCTCAGCATTATCGATAACAGCAATGATCACGGGTTGATACTTGCTGTTAAATCGACCCTGACGATCAAAGTGACGGATTGCCAGATAGGCGATGGCCGTTAGACAGATTCCTGTCAAAAAAGAGACCAGCACTTGATCCAACCCTAATTTGAAGCTACCAATCACATAATATGTCACGCTACTTCCTAAAATAAAGGCAACAAGCGGTATTCCATACATGATAAATGCGGCAACAAAGACATTGACAAATTGCATTTCTACTTCAACCGTTTCACCGTTCTTAGCATTGACTGTGTTCTTCGCTGTCGTTAACATAACTGACTGATCTTTGCTGATGTGACAGGCACCACAGTCACCACAAGCTGAATTACGTTTAATTTCAACTTCGGCATTATTTCCCCGAAGTGATCTAACTGTTCCTATTTCTTTCATTACAATTCATCCACAGAGATGCCCAGATCGATGAGTTGATCCAGACTGGCACTCGCTGGTGCATCCATCATCAGACAACCATGATTTTGAGTTTTCGGGAAAGCAATAACGTCACGAATATTGTCATTATCGGTAAGCAACATCACCAGACGATCCAGACCAAAGGCCAACCCACCATGGGGCGGAGTACCATATTTAAGAGCTTCCAGCAAAAATCCGAATTGCTCCCAGGCTGATTCCTGAGTAAAGCCCAACGCCGTGAATACTTTTTCCTGGATGTCCTGGTTATGGATACGAATACTTCCACCGCCCAGTTCGACCCCGTTTACGACCATATCATAAGCATCCGCCCGAACCTTTAGCAGATCGGTTTCCAGATACTGCAAGTCTTCTTCAAGCGGCATGGTAAAAGGGTGGTGTTTAGCGGTATAACGGCCTGCTTCCGGGTCATATTCCAATAATGGAAAATCCGTTACCCAGAGAAAATTATACTGGTCTTTTAAATCATATTCCAATTTACGTGCCAGTTCCAGTCGTAATTGACCTAAAGCATTACAGACTATTTCGTTGGTATCTGCAATAATAAAAATTAAATCCCCTGGCTTTGCATCAGTTTTTTCAAAAATTGCGGTTTTTTCTTCTTCTGAAATGAACTTCAGGATTGGTGATTTCATCTCGTCTTCGGAAACGTCGATCCAGGCTAAACCTTTAGCTTTATAAATCTTAGCAAAATTTTCCAGTCCTTTAATGCCTTTTTTACTTAATTTATCCTGCGCCCCTTTAGCATTGATGGCACGAACGCTACCACCCTTTTTTACGGCACTGGAAAAAACTTTAAATTCAGAGTTTTCAACAATTTCTGATAAGTCAATCAGTTTTAAGTCAAATCGGGTATCGGGCTTGTCCGAACCATATTGATCCATCGCTTCCTGATAGGTCATTCTTACCATTGGCGTTTGAACATCGACGCCTTTTACTTCTTTCATAATCTTTGCAATCATTTCTTCGTTAATGGCAATAATATCGTCTTTGTCAATAAACGACATTTCCATATCAATTTGAGTGAACTCCGGCTGGCGATCCTGTCTTAAATCTTCATCACGGAAACATTTGGCAATCTGATAATAACGGTCAACGCCAGAAATCATTAAGATTTGTTTGTATAACTGAGGTGACTGCGGCAATCCAAAGAACTTTCCTTTTTGTACCCGGGATGGCACCAGAAAATCTCGGGCTCCCTCAGGAGTCGGTTTAGCCAGCATTGGTGTTTCGACTTCCAGAAAACCCTTCTCATTTAAAAAATTTCTGGCAATGGCAGCTGCTTGGTGCCGTGTTCTTAGAATTTTCTGGAATTTCGGTTTTCTCAGATCAAGGTAACGATATTTGAGTCGTACCGCTTCATTGGTCTGATCATTGTCTTCGATATAAATTGGTGGTGTTTCCGATGAATCCAGAATTTTTACCTCGATAATTTCAACTTCGATTTCACCAGTTAGGATATTTTTATTAACATTTTCCAGGCTTCTTAAGACAACCTTACCTTTAACCGATAAGACATACTCATTTCTGACCTTTTCTGCAATTTCAAAAGCTTCTGGTTTTTCTTCGTTGACCACCAGCTGAATTTTTCCGGAGCGGTCTCTTAAATCGATAAAAAGTACCCCGCCGAGATTTCGACGATTATCTGCCCAGCCCGCCAATTCAACAACCTGCCCAACATTGCTTGCTGTTAATTCTCCACACATGGTATTTCTATAATAAGTATTCATTCTACCTCCAATGTATATAGTGATTTATTATCTTCTTACCTTTATATTATAATGAAGATGTAATAGAGCTGTCAAGCGGGAATGCTGAAAAACAATTTGTGTATCATGATTTATGAATCGTTTCAACGATTTAATGATTTATAATCGTCATTAATAGTCCAAATATAAAAAATCGGAACATTCTATTCCGATTTAAAAAATAGTCTTATTTTTTATTCATTGATAAAATGCGATAAGCACCGCACTTTTTCTCCACAATCTCCTCAAACCGTTCATTATAAGTTTTCACATCTTTTACCGTGAAAACCTTGGAGATATTATCGGTCACTGGATCATAGAGGTTTCCCGTTGCTCCAGCCCCAATACCTAGAGTTGACTGGCACTCAGCCATCATCAAGATGTTGTAAATTCCTTCATGTCCCCGCTTGGCGTACCCGACATTTTCACTGTTGTCCCGGGTATATTTTAGACGATACAGATAATAGGGTTCGAAACCTTCAGCACCCAAGCGGTTTTTTACTGCTTGATAAAAGTCTTCGCCATAGCCCTCATTAACAACAATGCCGTTTTGATCTTTTAGTCGGGAGCCTTTTTTTATTGACAAATTATGGATAGTAATGTTTTGAGGATCCAGGGCGATTACAGCTTCCAGGGATCGTAAAAAATCCTCGGGTGTTTCATTGCCCAATCCAGCTATCAGATCCATATTCAAGGTTTTAAACGCCATCGACTTAATTAATTCCACCTGTTGTTCAAGGAGTCCCGCTTGCCAGGGTCTTCCTACACTTAATAGTGTTTGTGGGTTCATGGACTGAGGATTCAGACAAATCCGCTCCACGCCATGGGCCCGTGCCACTGCCAGCTTTTCCTGATTAATCGTTTCGGCTCGCCCTGCTTCCAGAGTATATTCCCTCAACTGCGATAAATTAAAGCTACCCTCAAGTACTGACATCAGCTGTTCCAATTGATTTGCACTTAACACGGTTGGTGTGCCGCCACCGATATACAAGGTGTCAATTCGCAAATTGGAAGCCTTTAGAACTTCCCCTGTTTTTTTAATTTCAATAAGTAAATGATCCAGATATCGCTGCAAATTTTCACCCTTTTTATCGACAATCGTGGACACAAAGGAGCAATAGTCACATTTAGAGGGACAAAGAGGAATTCCTACATATATACTAATAAGGCGATTCGCCTCACTAACCTGTTCACTGGGAATGAGGCTGGCTTGTGTTTTTGAAATCTGAAGCAAAAGATCGGTGCGGTCATTGCTGACACGATAATAATCCCTGAATCTATTTCTTATTTGGGTTGTCGTCCTACCCTGTTTGTAATATTGCTGTACCATTTTTACTGGTTTAATACCGGTTAATGTTCCCCATTGCAGCCTTTTTTCAAAGTACTCAGATAGAAAATCATAAAGAAACCCCTTATAAAGGCTATTTTCAAGGGGTTCGACGCTGCTATTGAATTGATAGGTTCGAGTTAGTGCTTTACCACCTTCCCATGTCAAAGTTAGCACAACTTGTGTTCCTTCGGTTTTCTCAACTAATACACCATCTGCTTTTCCTGTCAAGACATTTTTTACACCCGGATCGAAGGCCTGATATAATTCATGAAAATAATATTCTAATTCTGGCCGTTCCAGATCAAAGCGAAGCACTCTCATTGGCCCCTCCTAGAAACGCCCCTTTAAAAAAGGATTGTGCATTTTTTCGTACCCAATGGTCGTATTCCCACCATGTCCCGGTAGTACAATGGTTGCATCATCAAGGATAAACAGTTTCATCTCAATCGCATTGAGTAACTCACTTAAGTCGCCATCTGCAAAGTCCGTTCGGCCGATCGAAGTGTTAAAAAGAGTATCTCCAGCTATGAGCTGACCGTCTGCCAAGAAACAGACCCCTCCCTTTGAGTGACCAGGTGTATGTATTATGCGGATAACAATCTCTCCTAATGTGATTGTTTCATTTTCGTTTAAATATCCATCAGCTGGCGCCAGTACCATGTCGATTCCAGCCAATGCTGAGAGGTTTCGTTTCGGATCCACAAGACAATCCGCATCATTTTCGTGAATCAGAACCTTAGCTCCAGTTAATTGCTTAATCTGATTAACGCCACCAAGATGATCGAAATGACCATGTGTCAGCAGAATGTATTTTACTTTGAGTTTATTGTCATTAATGATGTCACCAATTTGTTGATCCTCAAATCCGGGATCAACCACCGCCGCTTCCAGTGTGTTCTCATCCCAAACCACGTAACAATTTGTGCCCATTTGTCCCAGGGATTTTTTGATTACTTCCATATTGCTTTCCTTATCTATTTAATCAATTTAAAAAACTTTTTCACTATCTAATAACAGGGTAACCGGACCATCGTTGACAATCAATACTTCCATTTCAGCCTGAAAAACACCCGTCTCAATTTTTTTAATTGGTTGACGTTTTAATTTATCAACAAAAATGGCATATTTTTTTTCTGCAACATCTACTGGCCCACTTCGGGTAAAGCCTGGCCGTCTGCCCTTACGACAATCACCGTAGAGAGTAAACTGTGAGACTACTAACAATTCACCTTCTTCATCGAGAATGGAGCGATTCATTTTGCCATCTTCATCTTCAAATATTCTCAGGTTAACCAACTTATTTATGATATAGTCCATATCTGCCTCGGTATCATCATCTTTAATGCCCAGAAGTACATTGAGTCCATGGCCAATTTTCGCCACTGTTTCATTGTTGATCCGTACTTCTGAAGCGGTCACCCGCTGTATTACTGCCCGCATAACTACTCCTTATACTCGGTAAATCTGTGTAATTTCTTTTATTTTGTTCAAATTCTTAATCAGCAAATTTAATTCACGACGGCTCTTTACCTCGAGCGTGGCCGAAAAAAAGTCATATTCATTTTTCTCATTTTTCGCATTCAGAGCTGTCACCGGAATGCCCATATCCAGAAATGTTTTCGAAATTTGAATAATCGTACCCGGTGATTCCTTGGCTTTTATGTGTATTTCTGCTGTAAATGATCCGGTACTGTATTTATTCCACTCTACTTCGACAATCCGGTTGGGATCCGTGAGATTAAGAACATTGGAACAATCCGCCCGATGGACTGAGATCCCCCGGCCTTTTGTGATATATCCTACAATTTTATCGCCAGGCACCGGATTACAACATTTGGCAAAGTGGACATCAATTTCGTTATGTCCCGCAACAATCACTGTACTACTGGATTTCTTTGGATCTTTAGTCGGTTTTTTTAAGACGATCTCTTCAACTTCTTCAGGAAATTCCTTAGGAAACAGCAGTTTCATCTTTTGAAAAACAGTTCCAATTTTTATCCCATTATAACCAATAGCAGCATAAAAATCGTTGAGGCTCTTATAGCTACACTTTTCAGCCAGGAGCTCCAGATTATTCAAATTCAATAAATTTGAGTGCTGCAAGCCTTCTCGTTTGATTTCTCGCTCTAAAATACTTCGGCCTTTTTGAATGTTCTCATCTTTTTCTTCTTTTTTAAAATATTGCTTTATTTTGTTGCGCGCATGTGGGCTCTTAACAAAGGTCAGCCAGTCTCTGCTGGGACCATTTGAATTCTTGGAAGTCATAACTTCCACGATGTCTCCACTCTTCAAGGGACTATTGAGTGGGACAATTTTATTATTTACCCGAGCCCCGACACAGCTGTTTCCGATATCACTGTGAATTCGGTAGGCAAAATCCAGGGGACATGATCCTGCCGGAAGCGGAACGACGGCGCCTTTGGGCGAAAAGACGTAGACCTCTTCATTGAGAAGATCAACCTTAATGGTTTCCACCAATTCTCCGGCGTCTTCAGAATCCCGCTGGAGTTCAAGCATTTGACGCAGCCAGGACATTTGAACCTCATACTTATTGTCCTTGGCATCCATTCGTCCTTCTTTATATTTCCAGTGGGCAGCAATTCCGTACTCTGCGGTTTCATGCATTTCTCTGGTACGAATTTGAATTTCGAAGGGTTCGCCCTTGGGTCCCATCACCGTTGTATGAATGGACTGATAGAGATTTGGTTTCGGCATGGCAATATAGTCTTTAAAACGTCCCGGAATGGGTGTCCATTGTGAATGAACCACGCCCAGCACTCCATAACAGTCTTTTAACGAATCAACAATAACCCGAACGGCAATCAAATCGTAGATTTCATCAAAGCTGCGGTTTTGGCTTTTCATTTTTCGGTAGATACTGTAAAAATGTTTAGACCGCCCATAAATCTCGGCATGGGTACCGACTTTTTCGATTTCTTTGGATAACACTTCAATTACATCGGCAATATAGGCTTCTCGGGCGCTTTTCTTAATTTTTATTTTTTGAACTAAATCATAGTAACCTTCCGGATCCAGATATTTTAGTGCCAAATCCTCCAGTTCCCACTTGATGGTCGAAATTCCCAGTCGATTTGCCAAAGGTGCATAGATATCCAACGTTTCTTTGGCTTTCTCAATCTGTTTAGCTTCCCGCATGTATTCCAAGGTACGCATGTTGTGAAGCCGGTCAACCAGCTTAATCAGAATGACCCGAATATCTTTGGACATGGCCAGAATCATTTTGCGGAGGTTTTCCGCCTGACTTTCTTCTTTGGACTGAAAGCCAATCCGCCCGATTTTCGTAACACCCTCCACCAGGTCCGCAATATTTTGATTGAATTCTTCTTTTATATAATCATATGAATAGATTGTATCTTCAATAACATCGTGCAAAATAGCGGCCACAATCGTTTCCGTATCCATTTGCATTTCAGCCAAAATATAAGCAACAGAAACCGGATGGATTACATAGTCTTCTCCAGAAAGACGTTTCTGATCTTTATGAGCTTCCCGGGCCAGGTCATAAGCCTTATAGATCATCTCCGTTTGTGCATCTGGATTATTTGCTTTAACCAGGTTTATTACATTGTCAATTTTTCCTCTTACTGCATCATTATCCATATCGTTTCTGCCTTTTATTAGTGAGTAGTCTTTAGTAGGGGTAGGTCACAATCGAGTGTACAAAATAATTCTTAAGAAGCTCACGCCCCCCTAATTCAGTGAGTTCAATCAAGGTGATGATGCCCGAAATTTCCCCACCAAGATTTTCGATCAATTTGGTAGCGGCCATCATCGTTCCCCCGGTGGCCAGTAAATCATCGACAATAATAACCCGATCTCCCGGCTTGATGGCGTTTTTTTGAATTTCGACAATATTTGATCCATATTCAAGGTCATAAGCTTCCGATGAAACCTCACCAGGCAGTTTTCCAGGCTTTCGAACGGGCACCAAACCAGCACCAATTAAATATGCCAATGGCGTCCCAAAAATATAACCTCTGGCTTCAGGAATTACAATTATATTAGCATCAAGGGCCTTTGCTACTTTCGTCATTTCGTCAATGACATGTGCAAAAGCCTTCGGGTTTAAAATCAGACTGTTTATATCTTTAAAACTAATCCCTTCCTTGGGAAAATCTTCGTAAATACCAATGCTTTCTTTTAAATCCATCTTAATCTCCCTTTTCAATCACAAATCATTTTTTCTAATTTTATCATTAGTTGCGTGTTTTGAATATCCTTTTTTTCCTGTGTTTCTATAATTTTCGAAAAAACCAGCCCGTTTTTTAATCGGTATGCAATTAATCCTGCTTCTCGAAGTATTTCGCATGCCATTAAAAAATGAAATGGCGACAATTTTGTGCTATTTGGGTTTTGTACAGATACCCCAACTTCTCCCGATTTTTTCAGGACCAGATAAACGCATTTTACGGTCTCCCGCTGCATTCGCATTTCATACGGATCAATTCCATAAGACTGCAACTTAATTTCTATTTTGGGATTCACCGATTGAACGATGAACTTCACCAAAAACATCGCCATGTCAAAATCCCAGATGGGATTTTGGTGGATGTCTTTTAATACCAATTGCAAAGTTTTATTCCCTCGATACTCGTTGACATCCAGGCGACAAATAAACTCCACTCCCCGGAAACCATTTGCGCTTAATTCGGGGCGATTGGTCAAAAACTCGCCAAACCCAAAACCGACTCCGCTAACATCATTACTCAAACTCAGCCGCAAATGATTATTTTCTTTTCCCATGGTTCTCATCGAAATAATATCTGGACGGTTGAGGACAAATTGCACGCCGGGATTTCCCAGACCACACGGTTCAAAATGTGAGCAGTCATTAAAAAGATTCCAGGTGATTTCCGTCTCATCAATAATCGCATCGTAGGGAATTTTTTTGATCAGATGTTTTTTTATTTCTGTAAGGTGTCCGTATTCAATAATTTTCTTGGTCATCTGGGCGAGATTCTCAGCATCGATACTAAAACCGGCTGCTTGATCGTGACCACCATAACTGCTAAATAACTCACCACAGGATTGTAGGGCTTCAAAAATATTGAACCCTTCCACACTGCGACAGGAAGCTTTCCCCTTTCCATCCGTCACACTAACGACAATCACCGGATTATAATACTTTTCCTGAATCCGACTGGCAACAATCCCAATAACACCCGAGTGCCAGTTTTCCCCAACGACGATTATAATATCATTTTTATATAGCTCCTGGGATTCAACCTGAGCAAGTGCTGCATCCAGAATGGTTGATTCAAGATTCTGGCGTTTCCGGTTTTCATCACTTAAAAATTTAGCCAATTCCATCAATCTAGCTGGATCATGTCCAGTGAGTAAGTCAACAATGTGATGTGCCTCTCCTAATCGCCCTGCTGCATTAATCTTGGGACCCAGCACAAAACCAAAATGCCAGGCTTTCACCTGGGCCAACTCACTTACTTCAATCAATGCCCGAATTCCAGGATTTTTGTGATTCGAATTAAGGTAATGTAGTCCCATGGCAACCAGAATTCGATTCTCATTCTGAAGTGGAACCAGGTCTGCTACTGTGGCTAATGCAACGCATTCAATCGCATTCTGCAAATCGAAATCTAATCCGAGCCTCGTACTGATCGCCTGAACAAGTTTAAAAGCCACCCCGGCACCACATAGTTCCTTAAATGGATAATTTTCTCCTGGCACCTTAGGGTTGATAATTCCAAATGCTGCCGGAAGCGTTCCTTGACATTCATGGTGATCGGTTATAATTACATCCAGATTGTGCTGATTACAAAAATCAATCTGGTCATTGGCGGAAATCCCATTATCGACAGTAATCAGAAGCCCCACCGCTTCATCAATTAAGTTTTGCAGCGGATCAATATGTAGTCCATAACCAGTGATCAGTCGATTGGGAATAAAGTAGGAAACATTGAATTCATGGCGTTTCAAAAAACTGTACATGATAGATACCCCAATAGTACCATCTGCATCATAATCGCCATACAAACATATTTTTTCGTTTGCCGCTTTTGCTTTTGCAATTCGGTTTACTACTTTTTCCATCTCGTTAAAAAGAAACGGATCATGAAGATCAGCCAACGAAGGATTAAGATAGCGCCGGGCTTCCTCAATGGATGTTATCCCCCGACTGATCAGTATTTCAGCTGTTCGTTTTGTTAAGTTGAACTCCTCCATAATTTGATCTATTAAATCTTCATTTTCGGGCACACTTAAATGACTGTGCTTACTTTTTCTTTGTATCCATTGTGTTTTTACTGACATATCCACCTCAAGATTGAATTGTATGATTTACTGTAGTCCGTACTAAAGATCAGACACCTAAAACGAAAGCGTCAGGGAGCTACCTCCTTGACGCTAAACGCTTTGTTATTTGTTTTATTTCATATGTTCGTTGTTAACTTTTAACCGCCGCACTTTTACTGGCCTGAAATTCTTTAATTTTGCACCAGAGGGCACTGGCGATAAAGATAGATGAATAGGTTCCACTGACAATCCCAACCATTAACGGCAGAGCAAAATCCTGAACTGCTGGCACCCCAAAGGCGTATAAAGCTCCGATTGCCAACAAGGTGGTAAAAGAAGTATTGATACTGCGTCGCAAGGTTTGGGTGACACTGGTATCGACTAAATTGGCATAATCGTATTTCCCAAATTTAGGACGATTTTCACGAATGCGGTCAAAAACAACGATGGTATCATTGATGGAATATCCCAATATCGTCAGCATTGCCGCAATCAGTGGTGAATTCACTTGAATCTGGAAGATCGAATAGACTCCTAAAACAATGATCAGATCGTGCACTAAGGCGATGACTGCGGCTAAGCCAAACATAAACTCAAAGCGGAATGTAATGTACACCAACATCAGTAATACTGCGACAACTGCCGCAATCATGGCACTGTTAGCCATTTCTGCACCAATTGAGGGACTGACCGTGTCAATCGACAACAAATCCGTATCTTCTAAATTATATTTTTCCTGAAATTTTGAAAATAGCGTCTGTCGTTCCTCAGTGGATAAATCTTTTTTGGTAGAAATAATCACCTGCGTCTTCGCTTCCCCGGCATAGGTCACATCAGCACTGGAATCATACTCTTCAATCAACGCTTTGGCATCACTGGTTTCAAAAGGTGTGTTTAACTCAATGGTAACAATGGTTCCACCAATAAAGTCAATACCAAAATTGAGTCCATTGATGAACAACGAACCAACACTGATAGCAATTAAAATCAACGAGATGGCAAACCATATTTTGCTTTTTTCGGCTACTTGAATGTTCTTTTTCATTATGGTCTCCTCTCTATATTCCGTAGAACGAATTGCTTTTAAACAATTCAGTTTTAACCAGTAAAATGACCAACTGTTTGGTAATTACAACTGCCGTAAACATACTCACAAGAATACCTAAAATCAATGTCACGGCAAATCCCTGGACGCTTCCACTTCCTAAAAAGAAGAGTACAAAGCCAGCAATCAAGGTAGTCACATTGGAATCAAGGATTGTTGAAAAAGCTCTTGAAAAACCATTATCGATTGCTGTAAGTAGTGATTTTCCCAGCCGAGCTTCTTCTTTGATACGCTCAAAAATAATAACATTGGCATCTACCGCCATCCCAATGGTGAGAATCAATCCGGCAATACCCGGCAGTGTCAGAGTAACGTTAAGGGCTGTTAAGATTATCATAAATATAATGATAAAGATAATCAGCGCCAAATCAGCAATAATTCCCAGCCCGCGGTAGAAAATCAGCATAAAAACGAGCACCAGCGCAATCCCAATCATACCGGCATAGATACTTTTATCCAGGGAATTCTGACCAAGTGTCGGGCCAACCGTTCGCACTTCGATTGGCACCAGTTTGACAGGCAATGCCCCGCCGCGAATAAGGGAAGCAAGATTGCCAGCTTCTTCGATGTCGCCAATTCCTTCAATGACGGCCTCACCGTTAGTGATTGCGACGTTGACAGTAGGTGATGAAATAATTTCGTCATCGAGTTTAATCTGAATTGCCTGACCAATATATTTTTGGGTTGCATCAGCAAAAAGCTTGGTGCCTTCTTCGCTGAATTTTAAGGTAACAACCGCTTTTTCCAATCCGGAGCTGTCTGTCTGCATAACCCCTTTGGAATCCACGACGTCTTTACCCGTCAAAATAACGGTTCCGTCAGGCCCCACAAATTCCAGCTGAGCTGTTTTACCAATCAGATCCAGGGCTTCTTCCTGATCGCTTACCGAGGGAATGGAAACCCGGATGCGATTATCGCCCTGTTTTGTAATTGTCGGTTCCGAAACGCCTAACGTATCAATTCGCTGCCGGATGGTCAGCATGGCCGATTCAATTTTTTCTGCAGTAACCGCCTCATCATCCGTTGCCTGGGCTTCCAGCACGACATTGACCCCACCGGTTAAATCCAATCCGTAGTTGATGTTTTGACTGACATTACCAATGTCATAAACACCTACTGATACCCCATTAAAGAGTACATATCCTACCAATCCAATAAACAGCGCAATCAGGATCAATAGCATTCCGCTTTTCGCCTGACTATTTGTTTTTTGTTTACTCATGTACTTTCCTCCTTGTTGATTTTATTTATAATTGCATAATCGATGCCACTGACTTGATGCGGTTTAAAACCTCATCTTTACCCAGAACATCCATAATTAATGTAAGATCCGGACCATGCATTTCACCGGTAATCATGATCCGACTTGGCATAAAGAGCATTTTGCCCTTGATTTTTTCTTCTTTTTGAATTTCTTTTAGAATGACTTTTCCCCGGGCCGCATCTAAAACGTCCGTCGTTTCGATTTTTTTTATCAGTGCCTCGTAAAGCCGTTTAGAAGACTCTTCGTGCAATAATGTCAATGCTTCCTCGTCTTCAATGACATAATCATTTTTAAATAACATCTCTAATTCCTGGGGCGCCTGGGCAAAATACTCAATTCGATCTCTTAAAATCTCGGCTATTTTAGCCAACCAATCCTGTTTTTGGGGGACATCTTCCTGATTTATCAACCCGGCCGCAACCAAAAATGGTGTCAAATGATCTACCAATTCGTCCAGTGGCAATTCTTTGATATAATGGGCATTCATCCAGTTTAGCTTAGCCCGATCAAAAACTGCTCCCGATTTGTTAATTCGAGATAGGTCAAAGGCCTGGATCAATTCTTCCATTGAAAATATTTCCTGCTCATTCTCCGGGCTCCAACCCAGAAGCGCCAGGAAATTTACAAGTGCCTGTGGTAAATAACCTTTTGCCAAAAAATCACCAACTGAAACATCACCCTGACGCTTACTGAGCTTTTTACGGTCATCATTCAGGATATTTGGTAAATGGACAAACTTTGGCGCTTCCCAACCCAGACATTCATACAGGTAGACGTGTTTGGGCGTGGATGGTAGCCACTCTTCCCCGCGAATGACATGGGTAATTGCCATCAGATGATCATCGACGACAACCGCCATGTGGTAAGTTGGAAAGCCATCAGCCTTTAATAAAACCTGATCATCCAAATCATTGGTATTCATCTCGATGACACCCCGCACCAGATCATCAAAAACAATCACATGATTTTCCGGTAATTTCAAGCGGATGGTATAAGGCAGCCCCGCCTCAAGATTTGCAGCGATCTCAGCCTGCGACAATTCTCGACACTTTCCGTCATACTTAGGCGTTTCGCCTTTTTCCTTCTGACTAGTTCTAACCGCTTCCAGTCGTTCTTTGGTGCAGAAACAATAATAGGCCTGTCCCTGATTAAGTAACAACTCAATATGTTTTTTATAAATGTCGAGACGTTGGGATTGAATATACGGGCCATGCTGGCCTTTTTCAATCACACGATCATTTTCTTTTATTAAGCCTTCATCCGGAATCACGCCGGTCATATTCAGTGCATCCAGCAGGTTATCCACTGCCCCCTGTTCAAGCCGGGTTTGATCTGTATCCTCAAGACGGAGCAAAAACATTCCGTCCATTTTCTTAGCATATAAGTAATTATACAGTGCTGTCCGCAAACTTCCAACATGGACATTGCCAGTTGGACTCGGTGCAAAGCGATCTCGTACCATTTTCCCTCCATGTTTAATTAAAATAAATGTAAAAAGTTCTCTAACTTAATTATTATAGCATTTTATTATCGACTAATCATATATTTTTTTATTTTTTTTGATGAGTCGGGCATTTCTGATTAAACTTTTTTTTCCTCGCCAGCCACTGGCAGTTTTCTCAAAACGAATTTTGAATTCCTTTTTTGTCAGGGCCAATATTTCGTCCAGTGGTGGAGACGCAGTTTCTGCGTCAATCCAAAAGGCTTCTTCCTGCGTTTCTTCAAGATCCTGATTATAGGGACAGGCTCTCTGACAGAGATCACAGCCATAAAGATATGTCGATAGCCGCATTTCTTCATCAGCGGAAAGGGATTTTTTTTGAGTTAGATATGAAATGCATTTTGTTGGTTCAAGGCTGAACCCTTCGCCCAGAGCCTGATGGGGACATGCATCAAGACAGCGCCGACAGGTTCCACAACTATTTTCTGGCAGTAGTGGCGGTTCAAAAGCAATGACGCTGTCAATCAATATTTGTCCGATAAAGAAAAAAGAACCCAATTGATGATTGATCAGACAGTTGTTTTTGCCATAAAAGCCCAACCCGGCACGGTATGCAGATCCCCGATCAACCAGTGGACTATTGTCAACAAATAGTCGATACTGTATTTGTGCTCCTCCTGTCTGCCGTTGGATGTCATTCATGCGCTCCATTAATTGCGTCATTCGTCGCTTCAGTACCCGATGATAATCTTCACCCCAGGAAACCGATGCGAGCTGAACCCGATATTTCTCATCTGCCACTTCTTCAAATGCCTGATAGTTATTGATACCAATAACTATCCCCGTTTTTGCATCAGGATAGGCTTTTAAATAATTAATTCGATCCTCTGGTTCGCCACCCTCAAAGCCTGTGGAAAACCCTTCTTGATGGCGCCTGATCAGATAAGGCAGACACTCCTTAAGTGGTTCCACCGAAAAAAAACCAATCAGATCAATACCTGCTTGTTCTGCCAGCACTCGAATTATTTTTTCAGTCATTCCAACCTCATAAAATCGCCTCAGAACTGTTTTAACAGAACTGGAAAAGCTTCCTGTTGAAAGAAGGTTAAGCCGTAACAAGATCGAAGCTTGTCTTTAAGCCTAAGTCTTCCAAAAGGAAGCTAAAATTGATTATAATACGTTATGAATACATTCCCATACTTCGTCTTTTCCCAATTTCGTTTCTGCCGAAAATAGGATGAGCTCATCAGATTTCTTCAGATTCAGTGATTTTGCAATACGATTTACTGCCTTTTTTTGATTCGTTTTTGACAGCTTGTCGGCTTTGGTGCCAATTATTACAGGTTTTAAATCATAATAGATCAGCCATTCATACATTAATAAATCATCTTCTGAGGGTTCATGTCGAGAGTCAATAAGTTGAAAAATCAGTACCGCATTTTCACGATTCCGAAGATATTTTTCAACCATCTTCCCCCATTTTTCACGTTCCGTTTTGGACGCTTTAGCATAGCCATAACCAGGCATATCGACAAAATAGAACACGTCATTTATTCGATAAAAATTCATCGTCTGGGTTTTTCCCGGCTGGGAACTGGTTCGTGCTAAGCTTCGCCGTTCGATTAAGGTGTTGACAAACGTTGATTTGCCAACATTCGAACGCCCCAACAGCACTATTTCCGGTAGATTATCATCAGGATACTGTGCTTCTGCTACAGCACTGATGACAATTTCCGCTTTTGTTACTTTCATTATTTTCTCCATTTTCTGAAAGTTCGGTCTATTTATTGAAGATCTTTAAAAACAATTTTTGTGACCTCACTCATTTTTGAAACAGACTGAATATGTAAAGCCTCCAAAACAACGTTTGGTACATCTTCCAGGTCTTTTTCGTTTTCTTTTGGCAAGATAATTTCTTTAATACCGGCACGATGGGCTGCCGTCAGCTTTTCACGCAATCCGCCAATTGGCAGAACCCGGCCACTGAGGGTTATTTCACCGGTCATTGCCAGATTTTGTGGCACTGGTATATTGGTTAACGATGAAATCAGCGCCGTTGTGACTGCGATCCCAGCTGATGGGCCATCTTTCGGTACAGCACCCTCAGGTACATGGAGATGGATGTCTTTTTTTGAGTAAAAATCAGATTCGATTTCTAACACCTTCGCCTGGGAGCGAATATAACTAATACCCGCTTTGACTGATTCTTTCATCACATCACCAAGCTGTCCGGTGATTTCAATTTTTCCGGTACCATCCACCACGATCACTTCTATTTGCAGGGTATCACCACCAACCGGTGTCCAGGCTAATCCATTGACCAAGCCCACTTCTTTTTTATCACCTACGGTATCAAACGAATAGCGATGTTTTCCTAAGAATTTTTCCAGATTCTTCTGCGTGATGCTGATGCTTTTTTTCTTGTGTTCCACAATTTCTTTTGCAGCGACACGACAAATCTGAGCAATTTTTCGCTCAAGTTCGCGAACGCCTGACTCTCTGGTGTAATATTCAATGGTATTCTTTATTACTGCTTCACTGAATTTACAGGTGGATTTTTTTAATCCGTGAATTTCCAATTGTTTGGGAATCAGATAGCGTTGGGCGATTTCCACCTTTTCACTTTCGACGTAACCATTCACCTCAATAATTTCCATTCGATCCAGCAACGGTCTTGGAATGGTTGATAAAGAATTGGCGGTTGTTAAAAACAACACTTGCGACAGGTCAAACGGTAGTTCGAGATAGTGGTCAGTAAAGGTGTTATTCTGCTCCGGATCCAACACCTCCAGTAATGCAGAGGCGGGATCGCCATTGAAATCTTGTCCCAGTTTATCAATCTCATCCAGTAAGAATAGCGGATTTCTGGTTCCACATTTTTTCATATTGTATAAGATTCGTCCTGGAATGGCACCAACGTAGGTTCGACGATGACCTCTTATCTCGGCTTCGTCTCGCATCCCCCCCAATGACATACGGACATACTTACGATTTAAGGCTCGAGCAATGGATTTGGCAATCGACGTTTTTCCGACTCCAGGAGGTCCCACCAGACAAATAATTGGTGATTTGAGACTCTTTGAAAGCTGCAGCACCGATATATATTCAAGAATTCGTTCTTTAACCTTTTTTAATGCATAATGATCTTCATCCAGAATTTTTCGGGCAATTGAAACATCAACCGTTTCTTCGGTTAGCGTATTCCAGGGAAGATCCAGTATCCATTCCACATAAGTTTGAATTAAACCTGCCTCTGATGAGCCTTGAGGAACTTTGTTCAAACGATTCAGTTCTCCCAAAACCTTGTCTTTTACCTCGTCAGGTACTTCCAGTGCCGCCAGTCGTTCCCGATACGTTTCCAACTCATTTTGAACGTCACCTTCACCTAATTCATTTTGGATCACTTTTATCTGCTCCCGCAAATAGTATTCCCGTTGATGCTTATACATTTCACTACGAACTTTTTCGTCGATGTTGTGCTCGATTTTAATCATTTCAACTTCTTCAACCAAAATCTCGTAGGTAAGTACCAAACGCTTATTCACATCGGTTTCTTGAATCAGCCGTTGACTGTCTTCCAGATCCAGGAACAAATTGGCACCGATAATGTCAATAAGCTGATCCGGATCATCTAATGAATCCATGGCCAGAATAAGATCCGTCGCCACCTTTCTGGTAACATTCATATAATTGGCAAACGATTCGCGAATCATACGGATGAGTGTCCGATTCTCTTTTGTATCATAATAAACGGAACGGACCGGTTTGGTTGTAACCAGAAAATAGGGATTTAAACTTTCAAATTCAACGATTTCTCGTCTTTCCTGGACTTCAACCAGAACCCGAACAAGATTGTCCGGCATCTTTAATAATTGTTTAACTTTTACTCTGCAACCAATATTATAAAAGTCATCTGGATTAATATCCTCTTTAATAACCTCTTTTTGTGTGACCAAAAAAGCCATTTGGTCTCGCTCCATCGCAGCTTCCAATGCTTTAACAGATTTCTCGCGACCCACATCAAAATGAACCACCATACCAGGAAAAACACTCATCCCACGAAGCGGTATCAATGGTAAGGTTTCTTTTTCCTGAACAAATAATTCCGGTTCAGTCATTCCCAAATGGTCAGTCTTTTCTTCTGGAATTTCCTTTTTTTCAATACTCAAATTAATCAACTCCTTACCTCTATTATTATGAAAAGCACCTTTTATGTAATTACCTGTATTGATTTATACCCAAGTTTTTTAAAAAAAGCCGTGCAAAATTTCAAATACACGGTATAAAATACCAAAGAGTAGTTGGTCTTTTGAACGGCTATTTAATAAAATCTACGATACTACATCATTCTTTTTGCTTTTTTCGTTGTTTTTCTGTCCAAGAATCATAATCGGTTCAACTTGTTTTTCAACAACCTCTTTGGTTATGATCACTTTCTCAATATTCTCATTCGAAGGAACTTCAAACATAATATCAAGCATTATATTCTCAATGATTCCTCGGAGACCTCTGGCACCAGTTTTTGTATCCATGGCTTTTTTAGCAATTGCCACGAGTGCATCCTGCTGAAATTCCAATTCGACCCCTTCAATCCGAAACATTTTTATGTATTGTTTCACTAACGCATTTCGTGGCTCCGTCAAAATTTGTATCAGGGCGCTCTCATCTAAGTGTTCTAACGATGCAATCACAGGAATTCGACCAATAAACTCCGGAATCAGACCATACTTCAGCAGATCTTGCGGCTGAACTGAACTCAGATCATCATCCTCAATTTTTTCTTTGGAACTGCGAATGTCTGCACCAAAACCCATTGAACTTTTTTCCATTCGCTGCTCAATTACTTTATCCATGCCGTCAAAAGCACCACCACAAATAAATAATATATTGTTTGTGTTAATTTGAATAAAATCCTGATGCGGATGTTTACGTCCACCCTGTGGCGGGACATTTGCAATTGTACCTTCAAGAATTTTTAATAACGCCTGTTGTACACCTTCACCGCTGACATCTCTGGTGATTGAAGGGTTGTCACCTTTTCTGGCGATTTTATCAATCTCATCGATATAAATAATGCCCTTTTCGGCTTTGGCTACATCAAAATTAGCCGCTTGAAGTAGTTTTAACAGAATATTTTCCACATCTTCGCCGACATAACCGGCCTCCGTTAATGAAGTTGCATCGGCAATCGCAAATGGTACATTTAAAACTCGGGCTAATGTTTGCGCTAAAAGCGTTTTTCCTGACCCCGTTGGACCAATTAATAGAATATTACTTTTTTGCAATTCAACTTCGGCATCATTTTCATCCATCGCAGTAATCCGTTTGTAATGATTGTAAACGGCCACAGCCAGGGCTCGCTTGGCACGGTTTTGAGCGATGACATATTCACTTAATTTGAGTTTGATTTCTTTTGGTTTGGGGACATCATCAAACGCAATATCCTCAGGCATGCTTTCCACATCCATTATTTCTTCACAGAGCTCGATACATTCATTGCAAATATAAACGCCTGGCCCAGCCACCATTCGTTTTACCTGAGATTGGCTTTTACCACAAAAGGAACATCGGGCATTTTCGATGCTATCTTCATTTCTTGCCATTTCTAAGCCTCCTATCTCGACACAATGATCTCATCAATCAATCCGTAGGCCTTCGCTTCGTCAGGATCCATAAAATTATCGCGATCAGTATCTTTAGCAATAGTTTCCAGGGGTTGCCCGGTTCGCTCGCTAAGTATTAAATTTAATTTTTCTCGTGTCTTTATCAAACGTTTTGCATAAATTTCCACATCGGTGCTTTGCCCCTGAGCGCCACCTAGCGGCTGATGAATCATTATTTCACTGTTTGGAAGAGAAAAGCGTTTTCCCTTTGCTCCGGCAGCCAATAAAAATGCCCCCATCGATGCAGCAAGTCCTACACAGATAGTAGACACGTCACAACGTATGTAATTCATTGTGTCGTAGATGGCCAAACCTGCTGTCACTGCCCCACCCGGACTATTAATATAAATCTGAATATCTTTTTCCGCATTATCGGATTCTAAAAAAATCAGTTGTCCGACAATCAAAGAAGCCAGGCTTTCATTTATTTCCCCATTTAAAAAAATGATTCTTTCTTTTAATAATCGCGAAAATAGGTCGTATGATCGTTCTCCCCGGCCAGTCTGTTCGACAACCATCGGAACCAGGTTATTGCTAATTAACGATTGTGTTGTTTTACTTGTTAGCATGAATACACTTTCCTGCTTTCTTATTATTACTCTGAAATTTTTGTAGTCGCTGCATCTACCAGCATTTCCACTGTCTTTCGTCTAATAATATTTGCCTTGATATAGTCTAACATTCTTTCCTGAAGACCTTTTTTATATTCTTCAAAATCATGTCCATAGGCATCTGCAAATACTTTAATCTCTTCATCCACTTCTTCTTCAGTTGCTTCCAAAGCTTCCATTTCACCGATTTTTGAAAGAATCAGCTCCGTTTTGATATTTCTTTCTGCATCCTCTTTCAGATTATTTCTGAAATCTTCACGATTAACATTCGTATATTTAAAGTAGTCATCCAATGAAATACCCTGCTGTTTCATTTGGCTTTCAAAGTTTTGCAGGTTATTGTCAACCTCTTCCTCAATCATTAAATAAGGTACATCAATTTCAGCGTTTTCCACTGCAAAATTAACAGCTGTAATTTCAGCCGCTTTTCTCAGTTCAGCAGTTTTAGCATCTTTTAACCGTGCTGCGACATCAGCTTTCAGTTCGTCTAAAGTATCAAACTCACTGGTATCTTTCGCAAAATCATCATCTAATTCCGGCAATTCTTTTTCTTTAATCCCCTTAACCGCAACTTTGAACACTACGGCTTGTCCCTTAAGGTTTTCGGCATGGTATTCATCTGGGAAGGTAACGTTGACAGTTGCTTCTTCACCGATCTTAGCACCAATTAATTGTTCTTCAAAGCCAGGAATAAAGGTTCCGCTCCCAATTACTAAATCATAATCAGTATCTTTACCGCCAATAAATGGCTCATCGTTTAAAAAGCCTTCGTAATCAATGGTAACCGTCGCACCATCTTTAACTTCACCAGCTTCTAATGTAACCAGTCGGGCATTCTGGTCCTGCATTTTTGCCAGCTCAGCCACAATCTCCTCATCTGTAATCTCGGCTTCCAGAGAATCTACTTCCGCCCCTTTGTAGTCACCCAATTTAATTTCTGGTTTCACCCCAACCTTAACGATAAAGGTCGCGCCTTCTTCTTCGCTGATTTTTTCGATGTTTTCCAGATCAGGTCGAGTTACTGGTTTGATTTCTGTTTCTTCCAATGCACTGGTATAAGCAGGCGCAAAGGCAAAATCGATGGCGTCTTCCATAAATACATTTTTTCCATAGTAGGATTCGATTACCTGTTTAGGTACTTTTCCTTTTCTGAAGCCTGGAACCGAAAAACGTTTTTTATTTTTATCATAGGACTTTTTAACAGCCTTTGAATATTCCTCCGGACTTATTTCAATTTTTAGGGTTGCAATATTTTTTTCAATACTTTCTACTGTAGCACTCATGTTATCCTCCGTATCTTTCACTATAAATTATATTCACATTCAATTTTAACAGTATATCATAGGTATATTTTCATATCAAGGATGAAAATCAAGGTGTTTAAGAAATATTCCAGGTGTATGACATCAAATTTAACAGAGATGTCCCTCCCATTAAAAAACTGCCTCTAGCGAGACAGTTTTTTAATCAACCACCTAAATAAGCTTGTTGCACTTCCGGATTCACCAGAAGATCTCTGGCATTACCAGAAAGTTTAATGTATCCAGTTTCCAGCACATAAGCTCGATTGGCAATGTGCAAAGCCTTGTTCGCATTTTGCTCAACCAATAAAACCGTTGTTCCAGCATCATTTACAGTTTGGATCATGTTAAAAATCTCGTCGACCAGAAGTGGTGCCAGACCCATTGATGGTTCATCGAGCAAAATCAGTTTTGGTCGTGTCATTAAGGCTCGTCCCATTGCTAACATTTGTTGTTCACCACCGCTTAAGGTTCCGGCAATTTGTTTAATCCGTTCTTTAAGTCGGGGAAAATTCAAAAATATTTTTTCCATGTCCTCTTGGATCTGATCCTTATCATTTCTGATATAGGCTCCCATTTGGAGGTTTTCATAAACGGTCATTTCGGCAAAAATACGTCGCCCTTCTGGAACATGGGCTATTCCCATTACCGGAATCTGATGGGCTGGCACCTTATTAAGGTTTTCGCCTTCAAAAGACACCATCCCTTCACTGGGTTTTAATAGTCCTGAAATCGTTTGGAGAATAGTCGTTTTCCCAGCACCGTTGGCACCGATAAGGGTAACAATCTCACCCTCATTGACCTCAAAGCTAATACCCTTGATCGCATGAATTTTTCCATAATGTACATTTAAATCTTTTACTTTCAGCATTTACGGCCTCCTAATCTCCTAAATAAGCACGAATAACATCAGGGTTGTTCTTAATTTCATCCGGAGTGCCTTCAGCAATAGTTTTTCCGTAATCTACCACGATAATCCGCTCACAAATCCCCATAACCAGTTTCATATCATGTTCAATGAGCAAAACAGTAATGTCAAATTTGTTCCTGATGAAGTGAATGGTTTCCATGAGCTCAGCCGTTTCATTCGGGTTCATTCCCGCCGCTGGCTCGTCCAACATCAGTACTTTTGGATCTGAAGCCAGCGCTCTGGCAATTTCCAGTTTACGTTGCTGCCCATAGGGAAGGTTTTTAGCCAGGGTATCAGCATACTCGCCCATATCAAAAATATCCAGAAGTTTCATGCATTCTTCGTGAGCTTTTTTTTCTTCTGTCCAGAATTTTTTTGTTCTGAACATCCCCTGAACCATGTTATAGTCGATAAAATTGTGATAGGCTATTTTTACATTTTCCACCGCAGTCAAATCTTTAAACAATCGAATATTTTGAAAGGTTCGACTGGCACCCAGTTTGACGATTTCGTGAGGAGTTTTTTTAATGATGCTTTGATCATTAAGCATAATCTCACCCATTGTTGGAACATAAACGCCGGTTAGCATATTGAAAATTGTCGTTTTGCCTGCGCCATTGGGTCCAATTAAACCAACCAGCTCGTTAGCACTCAATTCAAGATTAAACTGATCAACTGCAGTTAAACCACCAAATTGCATCGTAATATTTTTTGCTGATAAAACGGTCATGATGCTTCACCTCCGCCGATGGAATTCTTGACGTTTTTTCGTTGAATCAGTGATTCAATAAAAGCTGTCAGCGAAAATTCGGATCTTCCGAAAATTCCCTGCGGTCTGAAAATCATCATGATAATCAACACAAGAGAGTAAACCAATAGTCGGTATTCGGAAAAACTACGAAGCATTTCCGGCAACACTGTCAAAACGATGGCCGAAATGATTGAGCCGGTTAAGCTTCCCAATCCACCTAAAACTACAATAACAAACATTTCAATCGAAAACATAAAGCCAAACTTGCTCGGCTCCAGAAATGATTGATAGTGGGCATATAATGAACCGCCAACACCAGCAAAAAAAGCCGCCAGCGAAAATGCCAATACCTTGTATCGGGTGGTCGGTATCCCCGCAGCCTCCGAAGCGATCTCATCTTCTCTGATGGAAATAATGGCCCGCCCCTGCTTTGATCTGCCTAATGTAAAAATCAGAAATGCAACAATTATCGTAATCCAATAGACATTGTTGAAATTCACCAGCCGGGTAATTCCTTTTAATCCAGCGGCTCCACCAGTCGGTCCAAAATTAATAAAAAAGATTCGGATAATTTCCGAAAACCCGATGGTTACGATCCCCAAATAGTCCCCACGGAGTCGCAGCGTTGGTGTCCCGATGAGAAATCCAAAAATTCCAGCAACAATCCCGCCAACAATCATCGCCAGAACAAGCGTGACAATTGGCGGCAATGACAATCCTCCGTCAATCAATGCCATCGAAAAACTGGCAGATGAGTAAGCGCCAATGGCCATAAACCCGGCATGACCCAAGGCCATTTCACCTAAAAATCCGGCTACAATATTTAAACTCATCGCCATGATAATCATTATACAAGTCATAATGGCAATTCCCACAAAATAATTGTTCATGGTCTTCGTCTGAATCAGCACGAAAAATACAAGGTAAAGGGCAACGATAGCAATTGCATTAATTAAATATGCTTTTTTCTTATTGTGATCCATTGTTTATACCTTCTCTCTCGTATTTTTTCCCAAGATGCCTGTTGGTTTGAAAAGCAGTACCACAATTAGAATCGCAAATACAATGGCATCAGCCCAAGTTGTTGAAAGATACGCTTTTGTCATTGTTTCGACCATACCAATGATAAATCCGCCGAGCATCGCTCCAGGGATAATTCCGATCCCCCCTAATACCGCAGCAATGAATGCTTTTAAGCCAGGCATAACGCCCATTGTTGGGTATACCTGAATATACGCGACACTGTAGAGAACCCCGCCTAAAGCACCAAGTGCTGAGCCCACCGCAAAGGTAAGCGAAATCGTTCGATTAACATTAATCCCCATCAGAATCGCAGCATCCTTGTCTTCTGATACGGCACGCATGGCACGACCCTGTTTTGTTTTTCGAATAAATAGATCCAATAGAACCATAAAAAACAGTGACAAACCTATAGTAATCAGAGTGGTTGAACTGATTTCGATTTCACCTATTTTATAAATGGTCTCCGGAAATATTTTTGGCATAACCTTGGGATCTGGCTTAAAAATAATCAACGCCAGATTTTGCAAAAACAAACTCACCCCAATAGCAGTAATCAGCGCAGACAGTCGGGGGGCATTTCTCAAGGGACGATAGGCGATAAATTCGATGGCAACTCCAATGATAGCCATAATGACCATCGATGATAAGAGCACCGCCCAAACCGGAAGGTGAAAGCTGGTGGCAGCAATAAATGCAAAATATGCGCCGAACATCATGATTTCACCATGGGCAAAGTTGATTAGTTTAATAATGCCATATACCATGGTATAACCGATTGCGATGAGCGCATAGATACTCCCTACATTGAGCCCGTTGATCAGCTGTTGCAGAAATAAATTCACGATGTATCCTCCTTTATAGAATAACATAAAATGGATATAGAAGAGATGGTCTCTCCTATATCCCTTGTACTGCTTGTAATATTGTCGTTTATGAAATACTATTTGTTAACAACGGTTGAGTCATATTTTAACTGACCGCCATCGATCTTAATAATAGTTACTTCTTTATCCTTTGGATTTCCCTCTTCATCAAACTTCAAAGTTCCAGTAACGCCAGGATGATCCGTCGCATTTAAAGCTGTGATAATATCTGCAGACTCAGTAGAACCAGCTGCAGTAATTGCTTCGACCATGGCATATACAGCATCATAACCTAAAGCTGCAAAAGAGTTTGGCACTTTATCATACTCGGCTTTATAGGCAGTGATAAAGTTCTGAACGGTTTCAGATGGTGAATCGGCAGCATAGTGATTGGTGAAGTAATTTCCCTGAGCGGCGTCAGCGTATTCTTCTTGAACGCCATCCCAACCATCAGCTCCAACAAATTTTGCGGTAATACCCATTTCTTTGGCTTTTTGAAGAATTGGTCCAACTGTTTGAACATAGTCTGGAACAAATACGACATCCGGATTCATTTCTTTGATTTTTGTCAACTGAGCACTGAAATCTTTATCAGCCGTACCGTAAGATTCGCTACCGGCAATTGTGCCACCTTTAGCTGTAAATGCCGCTTTGAAGGCTTCTGATACACCTTCTGAGTAGGGATTACCCGTTCCGATTAACAATGCCGCAGTTTTTGCACCTAAAGTAGTAGCCGCAAAGTTAGCAGCAGCTTGACCCTGATAGTCATCCAGGAAGCATGCTCGAAATACATTTGGAGCATCTTGAGTTACTTCCACAGCTGTTGCTGTTGGTGACAGTACTGGCATATTATCTGAAACCATGATGTCTTTCATTGCTAAGGTTTCCCCACTTAAGGTTCCGCCGATCACTGCAACAACACCATCCTGGTCTCTTAATCGATTATAAGCATTGATTGCTTCAGTTTGATCTGCTTTTGAATCATAAGCAACCAATTCGATGTTTTTTCCATCAATACCGCCAGCAGCATTAATTTCAGCGACGGCTAATTGCGCACCTTCTTCTGCTGAGCTTCCATAAATAGCAGCATCGCCAGTCATTGGTCCGATAAAACCAAGTTTGACAACATCAGAACTTCCGCCAGATGTTGAACATCCTGCGAATGCAAAAATAGAAGCGGTGAACATAACAACAAGTAAAACACTAACAACTCTTTTCTTCATTTCTTTTCCTCCTTTTTCTTTTCAATGATTATTTATAGTGCTTATCATAAACCATTCTTAAGAAAAACACAAGAATTAATTGCTTTGAGACGATGCTTCTTTAATATTTTGACGTCCAAAATCACAGATGCTGCTTAGCTCACACCCGCTACAATTGGGATTTCTTGCTGTACAACATTTTCGTCCATGCCAGATAAGCCAATGGTGAGCCTGGGACCATTTGTCTTTTGGAATATTTTTCATCAATTCTTTTTCAACTTCCAAAACGGTCTTTCCCTGAGCCAGACCGATTCGACGTGAAACTCGAAAAACATGGGTATCAACTGCAATTGCCGGGATATCAAAGGCATTACTCATTACCACATTGGCAGTTTTGCGTCCAACCCCAGGAAGTGTAATCAGTTCATCCAGTTGCTCTGGTACCTTGCCACAATACTCTGTCAATAACCGATGACAGGTCAAAATAATATTTTTGGCTTTTGTTTTAGCCAGTCCACAGGTTTTTATTTTTTCAAGTAGCCCTACTTCCCCCAATGACAAAATCGATTCTGGTGTATTATAATTCTTAAACAAATCCCCGGTAACGATATTTACTCTCACATCGGTGCATTGTGCTGATAGGATGGTGGCGATCAACAATTCAAAAGGGCTACTAAAATCTAAGCCACATTGTTCCTGACCGTAAAGGCACTCCAATGTGGCTAAGACTTGTTCAATATTCTTCTTGATCACACATTTTCATTGAGAATCAGTGCCATAAACACCAAATCCTCATCCCCAGTATTGACAACGCTGTGGCTACCCTGATCCGGAGTGACCATCACATCTCCGGGTCCTATCTGTAACTGAATGCCATTATCAACGACCATCCCTTTTCCTTGTAAAAAATAGAATATTTCCTGCTCACCTGTATGCTGATGTTCTCCAATGGAGTCTCCCGGTTTTACTGTGATCTGGGCAAATAGTCGGCAGTTTTTCCCTAGAATTTCGCTATCAGTGATGTGGGTAATCTCAACGTTCCCGTGACCACCCCGCATATTCTGTTTTATTTCTTGTGTTTTTGATTCATTTTGTATGATCATCTTTATCCTCCATTAGGTTGTCGGTGTTGTTGGATCCGTTGGTGTCGTTGGATCCGTTGGCTCTGTTGGCGTGGTCGGATCGGTTGGCTCCGTTGGCGTAGTAGGATCTGTTGGCTTGGTTGGCTCCGTTGGTGTTGTTGGCTCCGTCGGCGTGGTCGGGGTTGTTGGAGTTGTCGGGGTTGTCGGTGTGGTCGGGGTTGTTGGCGTGGTTGGCTCCGTTGTTTCTTCTTTATTCGTTGTACTTGTTCCCGAATCAATCGAAGAGGCTCCGGAACTTTCACCCTCGTTAGAGGTTCTTTCAATTTCAGTAGTTGTCAACAAGTCTTGATCGATAACCATACTCAAGTAATTTCCATAAATCCCTGCCGCTCGGGAACTCCCCCCATAAAGCACATCGTTTTCCGGCGTCCCCAGCCAGACTGAAGTGGTTAGATTCCCGGTAATCCCGGTAAACCATAAATCTTTGTTATCATGGGTTGTCCCCGTCTTTCCGGCAGTGGTATAAATCTGGGCCGCCGCAGAACCAGTTCCGTAATCAACAACCCCTTCCAGGATATTCATCATATTTGTTGCCGTAGTATCCGACATAACTTTTCGTGTCGTTGTACTGGAGGAATCTTTTGTATATAGAACCTCGCCATTTACCTGCTCTAGTTTTGTGACATAATAAGGTTGGTTATAGACACCAGCGTTATTAAAAACATTAAATGCGGCCGCCATTTCCAGAGGTTTGATTCCGTAGGTCATCCCACCAAGTGCCGTCGCCAAGTTATAATCGTCATCCTCAAAAGTCGAAATACCCATTGTCTGCATAAACGCTACTGCTTCTTCTGGTCCAACTTTATCGAATACTTTAACAGCCGGGATGTTGTAAGAGTTGACTAATGCCGTCTTAACAGTTACCGTCCCATGATAGCTACCATCATAGTTTTTAGGGGCATATCCACCAAAGTCAGTATAAGTATCCGAGATAGTTGTACTGGGGGTAATTAATCCCTTATCCATGGCTGCTGCGTAATAAAGCGGTTTAATGTTCGATCCTGGCTGTCTTGGGGTGTTAGCCATATCGATTTGGGTGTTCCCACCATAGTATGCTTTAACCGCCCCATCCAGATCGACAGTGACGATGGCTCCCGTTTCGTTGGGCAAATCTCCATCTAACGCACTTGTCAAGCTTTCGATTGCATCTCCTTGCATCGCCGTATTAATGGTTGTGTAAATACGGTAACCGCCATTGGCAATATTTTCTTTGATATAATCAATTGCCTGGTCTTCAGTGATACCACGCTCCTGCATGACTGCAGATGCTTTTAATTGCGCATACTCGTTGAGTGCCCGTCCAACATACGCTTCATAATTGTCAACGATCTGATCATCATTACTAATGGTCGCCGGATCGCGGATGACCAGTTCTTGCGCATATGCAGCGTCCGCTTCTTCTTGCGTAATATATTTTTCTTTTACCATTCGCGTCAGTACTTCCAGTTGACGTTTTTTTGCGGCTTCAAAATCAGTATTCGGTGCATAGGCACTCGGTGCTTGAGGCAAACCTGCCAGCATTGCGGCTTCGGCCAGATTAACCTGAGAAACCGGTTTGTTGAAATAAGTTTGTGCTGCTTCTTCAATCCCATATGCTCCTGAACCAAAATAATACTCATTGAAGTACATTTCCAGAATTTGTTCTTTTGTATACTTCTCTTCTAATTGGAGTGCTATAGAAATTTCTTTTAGCTTACGCACCAGCGACTGATTAAAATTCTGTTCCGTTGCAATATCAGGTAAGAACAGAACTCTGGCAAGCTGCTGGGTGATAGTGCTGGCACCTTCACCAATCCCATTACTGGCAATATTTGAAAAAAACGCTCGAACAATCCCCAGCAAATCAATTCCAAAATGATCGTAAAAACGCGAATCCTCCACGGATATTAATGCCTGTTGCAATTGCACCGGAATCTGATCAATCGTTACATTGGTTCTGTTCTTTGTGTACAATTCAGCGATTAGAGCATTATCCGCCGAATAAATCTCCGTTTTATCCTTAGCCTGATACTGATAATCTGAAATATCCATGCGATTTGCAGCATAGATTGAATACATAACACCGACTCCCAGAATCCCCAGGACTAAAAGAACAATCAGTACCTTTACTCCAATATGTTTTTTCTTTTTTCGTCTTTTTATCCCCTTTTTTTGCTTTTCGCTCATTCCATCACCTTTTCTATATTTTATCTATTAGACGCTTTCGAAGGTCTATTAATTCATTGTTATACTCAGCTAGAACATACAGCTGCTTTTTTTGGGGTAATGATAACTCCAAACTTCGAGCATGTAAAGCCTGATGAGACATTCCAAAACAATCATCTTCCTGCTTATCACTGTGATACAAGGGATCTCCAATAATGGGATTCCCCAAATATTTTAAATGAACCCTAATTTGGTGGGTTCGTCCAGTTTCCAGCACCAGCTCCACCAGCGAAGCATCCCTGTACTCTTCCAGTACCCGATACTGGGTAACCGATGGCTTTCCGGACTCCATTACAATCCTATGAATACTGTCTTCATAGGGCTGGCCGATCGGAGCATCAATAATTCCGACTTCATTAGGGAGCCTACCATGAACAAATGCATGATAAACCTTTTTTACCTTACCAGAATTCATTTCTTTTTGTACATAGTGATGCACATATTTATTCTTGGCTATTGCAACAATACCGGTGGTATCTCGATCCAATCGATTGATAAAGCGAATCTTCGCTGCAGTCCCCTGTTCCTGCCAGTAATAGCTAATGAAATTTGCCAGTGTATCCAATTGATGGCTCTTTGTGGGATGCGTCACACAAAGTGGCGGTTTATTGACTACTAAAAGCTCATCATCTTCATAAACAACATTAAGTTTGCCCGCTACCGGTTCCCCATCAATATCTTCCCGGGGCATCTTAATTTCGATGATATCTCCTGGTTTGATTTGCTGTCCCAGAAAACACTCTTTGTGATTCAAGCTGATCTTTCCAATCCGTTTGATTTCTCTGATTAATCGGCTAGAATAACAATAACGACTGATCAGCTCTTCTCTGACCAACTTTTCATGACTGTCTGATATTTGATAAGTATAGATGAGACTTATAATTCTACCCCCGAATCTGACCTGATATAAAAACTATTTGTTTCAATCAGTTTTCTGATTTGTTTATAAATGATGCATTATGTAATTTAGCATGAAACGACTCAGCAATAAAAACATGCATACTATTATACCTTAATTTGACCAAAGTCGTTAACTTTTTTTATTTTTTAATAGTTATATCCACATTTGATTTTTCGTTCACCATATGACAGATTATTTCGACAATACCACCATTTTAACAGAAAGCAAAACCATTTTATACATCTTTCCTAAAATTCTCATTAAAAATTTGCACAAACACGGAATTGTCATAAATTCTTCATAAAAAAAGACTCTCCATTTTTCAATGAAGAGTCCTGTAAAATTATAGACTATTTGGCTTTATTGGGTCGCATTTCAATGGCATTTTTCTTGCACTTCTTAAAACAGATACCGCAGCCAATACATTTTTCATGATCAATAACATATGGTGGCTTTTTGATTTCACCAGAAATTGCTTCAACTGGGCAGTTCTTTGCGCAAGCGCCACAACCGATACAATTTGCATCAATGATATATGCTGTCTTCTTACCGGTTTCAACGTCACCAGAAATAGTGTGCATTGGACATTTAACGACACATTCATAACATTGAACACACTTATCATAATCAATTTTGGCAATATTGTTTTCAACGGTGATTGCATCAAATTTACATGCTTTCACACAGGCTCCGCAGGCAATACAAGCTGTTGTACAAACCAGTTTTGCTGTCTTTCCTTTATCTTTGTTATTACATTTTACAATAACATCCTGAGTCGCCGGAACCAGATTCATAATCGCTTTGGGGCAGGCATCCACGCACTTGCCACAGGAAGTACATTTATCCGGGTCAATTTTCGGCAACCCGTCTTCTCCCATAACAATGGCATTAAAAGGACATACTGATTTACAGGTTCCCAAGCCCATACATCCATATCGACAACCTTTCGCACCACCGGAAGCAATCATGGCTTCCCGACAATCCATTTCACCATAGTACTCGGCCCGATTTGGAGCCGTTTCACAGGTTCCCTGACAAATAACAGTGGCAACCTTTTTAACCGCACTGCCAGCTTCCATACCCATAATTTCCGCAATCGCAGCGGCACAATCAGCACCGCCAACTGGACAGGCATCAATTCCCGCTGTTCCTTCGACAATATTGGATGCCAAGGCATCACAGCCCGGTAAACCACAACCACCACAGTTAGCGCCAGGAAGAGCTGCACGCACTAATGGCACACGAGGATCTTCGTATACTTCAAATACCTTAGCTGCAATAGCAAGGCCAATTCCAAATACTAAACCAAACACACCGAGGATAACGACCGGAATTAAAATCTCATTCAACATTTCCGTATCCTCCTAACCTAACTTCATTCCGGAGAATCCCAGAAATGCGATGGCCATCAGACCTGCCGTTAACAACGCAATGGGAAATCCTTCGAGCGCTTTGGGCACAGCTGATGTTTCAAGTCGCTCACGAATACCAGCAAACAGCACAATAGCAAGCGTGAAACCAAGCGCTGCACCAACGCCGTTGAAAATGGTTTCGATAAAATTGTATTCGTTTTGAATATTAATTAATGCTACCCCGAGAACCGCACAGTTTGTGGTAATCAATGGCAGATAGACACCCAATGCCTGATAAAGTGAAGGGCTGGATTTTTTGATAATCATTTCGACTAACTGAACCAACGCAGCAATGATTAATATAAATGCAATTGTCTGCAGGTAGCCAAGATTTAGCGGATCAAGAATCGAATACTGAACCACATAGGTAATGGCAGAAGCCAGCGCCATAACAAAGGTTACCGCAACTCCCATCCCCACAGCGGTTTCAACTTGCTTTGAAACCCCTAAAAACGGACAAATACCTAAAAATCGTGACAGTACAAAGTTATTGACAAAAATCGCACTGATCATTATAAAAATTAAAGTCATCGATATCTCCCCCTATGCCTTTTTCGTTTTCCAATTAAAGAGGCCAATTAAAAGACCAAGGGTTAAAAATGCCCCGGGAGGTAGGATCATCAGTAGTATCGGTTCATAAGCTGCACCGAACAGTGAAAATCCAAAAATACTTCCTGCCCCTAAAATTTCTCGGATTGAACCTAAAACTGTTAAAGCCAGGGTAAAACCAAGGCCCATTCCCAAACCATCCGCAAATGAGTCGGCAATGCCATTTGTAAAGGCAAAGGCTTCGGCCCGAGCCAGAATAATACAGTTAACAACAATCAAGGGAATAAATATCCCCAGCGCCGCATCCAGTGCTGGCACATAGGCCTTCATCAACATCCCGACAATCGTAACAAAAGAGGCTATTACAACGACAAAGGCCGGAATTCGGATATTATCGGGTATTACTTTTCGCAATGCTGAGATCGCCACATTCGAACCAATCAATACCAACATGGTTGCCAGGCCCATCCCCATACCGTTGATGGCTGATGTGGTAACCGCAAGGGTTGGACACATCCCCAATACAAGTACAAAGGTGGGATTTTCTCGGATGATTCCTCGAGTAAGATTTTTCATAAAATTCATCTTGCGTTCCCTCCTATTCTGATAAAGTCTGGTAAACCTGGATTGAGACGTTTACCCCAGATGTAACTGCTTTTGAAGTAATTGTTGATCCAGTGATGGCCTGAATTTCATTGCTGTCTTCTTTAGCAGTACCTTTTACAACCACCAATTCTTCTTCTGCTGATTTTCCGGTAAACTGATCATTCCATTCTCCTGCTGCCAAAGCACCTAAGCCTGGAGTTTCGTTATGCTTAATAATCGTAATGCCAGTGATGACTCCGTCCGACGAAATACCCGTTAAAACTTGAACTTCTCCTGCATAACCGCTGGTTGGTCCGGTTTTTACCGTATATCCCACTGTTTCGCCATTATTTGTTCCAATATAGACTTCCATCAGTTCTTCCGGTTTTTCCATACCAATTTCTGAAGCAATTTTTGCCACATCTTCTTCAGGAACTTGTTCAAACTCAGTGGCATCTGGCAGTACTTCCTGCCGTGCTTCCGTGTTTGCATCAATATTCATCTGTTCGATGGTAGGAGCTGTTACATAATTGGTTAATGCCAAGGCGCAGGCGGCTACAGCAGAAATAACCAACAAAATAAGACCGAGTTTGAAAACGACTTTCCAGTCGATTTGCACTTTTTCTTTTGCTTCCATTATGCCTTTGCCTCCTTTTTGATCTTAGTCACACCATAGATTCGCTCTTTGGTGAAGCGTTCAATTAGAGGTGTCGCAACATTCATCAGTAAGATCGAGTACGAACATCCTTCCGGATATCCACCGTAGATACGAATGATCATGGTAATCAAACCACAACCGACTGCATAGATGATTTGACCTTTTGGAGTAACTGGAGACGAAGCATAATCAGTCGCCATAAAGAAGGCCCCTAAAACGACACCACCTGAGACAATATGAACAATTGGATCTTGTCCCACTAACAAAGCAAAAATGCCGATGGTTAATAAATAGATAACTGGGATTCTCCAGCTGATAATTCCTTTAATAATCAGGTATACCCCACCGATTAATAAAGCCAGGGCAGAAATTTCTCCGATACAACCATAAACACCATTTAATCCTGTGAAAAGATCCAGTGTTGACGGCATACTTGCCAGATCACCAGCTTTTAATAATGCCAGCGGGGTCGCTGTGGTAACCGTGTCCGTAACCGGAATATAAGCGGTACTGGTCATATGTCCTGGCCAGGATGCCAACAGAAAGGCTCGTGCGGCCAGGGCTGGATTGATAAAATTCTGTCCTAACCCACCAAAACATTGTTTTACAATGGCAATAGCAAAAACAGAGCCCACAACAGCAATCCACCAGGGTGCATTAATCGGTAAGTTGAATGCTAAAAGCACACCTGTTACAACGGCACTCCAGTCATTGACTGTGATCGGTTTTTTCAGCAGTTTTTGAATGACTGCTTCCGTAACAACTGACGAGATAATACAAATAGCTACGAGTGCCAATGCCCATACCCCAAAAACATATCCTGCGACAGCCAATGCAGGTAACAAAGCAATAATAACATTTTGCATAATGTTGGCTGTGGTATGTTTTGCCCGGATATGAGGAGATGATGACACTGTAAGATTTAATTCATTCATCAATATTCCTCCTAATTTCCTTTTCTTCGTTGTGCGATAATCTCACGTTTTGCCACGCGAATAGACGATACCAGGATACGTTTTGCGGGACAGATATAAGAACAGCTTCCACATTCGATACAATCCATGGCATGATTTGCTTCACATTTATCCCATTTATTTCGTTGCGAGTACTCAGCAATATAAAGTGGCTGTAAATGAATTGGACAGACGCCAACACATTTGCCACAATGAATACAATTCGAAGGCGTCGCAATTTTAGCTGACTCTTTCGTCAAACATAAAATCCCTGATGTTCCCTTCATTACTGGAATTTCAGTTTCAAACTGAGTAACGCCCATCATCGGTCCCCCTGAAATTACTTTTCCAGGCTCAGCAGAAAACCCACCACATTGATCAATGACAGACTGGAACGGAACTCCCACACGAATTTCCATCGTCTGGGGATTTTTGATGGCATCCCCTGTACAAGTCAGATAACGTTTATACAACGGCATTCCTGTCGTCATGGACTCAGCGATTTGAGCAGCAGTCCCAACATTCATAACAACCACACCGGCGTCAGCTGGCAGCGCTCCCGATGGGACTTCACGACCCGTTATTGCTGCAATCAATTGTTTTTCAGCACCCTGCGGGTATTTCGTATGCAATGAATATACTTCTAATCTGCTATCGTTTCCAATAGCTTTTACCAAGGCTTCAATAGCATCAGTTTTGTTGTCTTCAACCCCAATAAAGCCTTTTTCAACACCAACAGCCTTCATGGCGACCTTCAATCCCATGACAACCTTTTCAGCTTGATTCAACATCAAGTGATGATCGGCCGTTAAATAAGGCTCGCATTCAGCGCCATTTAAAACTACACAATCAACTTTTTTGTCTGGTGGAATCGCCAGTTTTACATGCGTTGGAAATGTTGCCCCACCTAAACCGACAATACCGGAGTCCAATACCATTTTTTTAATGGCCTCTGCATCCATATCTTCCAACGTACCATATGGTTTGATACTTGAGTCGATGGTATCCAAACCGTCTGATTCAATAACAACCGCCATGATTCGGTCTCCCGATGCATGTGGACGTTCCTCAACCGCAACAACAGTTCCAGAGACACTGGCATGTACCGGTGCAGAAACAAACCCATTTGGTTCTCCGACTCTCTGGCCAAGAAACACCTGATCGCCTTTTTTTACGATCGGCGTACAAGGTGCCCCAATGTGCAGCGACATGGGTATGATCACCATTTCCGGCTTTGTGCCAAAGCCCAAAGGCACTTCAGCAGTACTTTCCTTTCTATAGGGTGGGTGGATTCCCCCCTTAAAGGTTCCATGTTTTACATTCATCTTAAGTCAAACACCCCTCAAATTAAATTTTTTACACAAGAGAAACTGTATACTTGTATATATAGGCAGTATCATAACATATAAATAATTTTTTTTCCATACGAATTGATAAATTTGTTTAAAATAATACTGTACCCGCTGGGCCCATAAAAAAATGATAATTTATAGTTCTAAAAGTATAAATTCTAGACCATAATTATCATTTTAAGGTGAACATTTATCTGCTAAAAATCATAAATGGATTATATAGCATTTGTTACTATATTAACAAATGCGTTTTTCAAATCTGTATTTCGTCTTAACAGGTATTATTTTGTCATTTTGCTACGCCAGAAAGCTTTTATAGCCCTTATAACACATAAAAAGATCAACTTTAGAAGCCAATTCAAATGGCGAGTGCATACTTAATAGCGCTGGACCACAATCCAACACATCCATTCCATACTCAGCTAGAATATGGGCAATGGTTCCTCCGCCACCAAGATCTACCCGGCCAAGCTCTCCCATTTGCCAAACCACCCCAGCTGCTTCCAGTGTTTGTCTCATTTTTCCCATAAACGCCGCATGCGCATCATTGGAGCCAGATTTTCCGCGGGCACCGCCATACTTTGATAAGACCATTCCTTTGCCAATATACGGAGCATTGCCTTTATCGTGGGTACCGGTAAAGTTAGGATCAACGCCAGCAGTAACATCAGCAGAAAGCATTTCAGAATTCATAAAACATCGGCGGATGGCCAATTCTGGTTTATTCACATCCATCAAATCGATAAGTTCAGCTACAGCGTTTTCAAAAAAACGAGAATGCATACCGGTGTTGCCTACACTGCCGATTTCTTCCTTATCAGCCAAGATTACACATCGTGTGCGAATCGGAACCGTCTCCTGATCAACCAAAGCACGGAGCGCCGTGTAGGCACAGATCCGATCATCCTGGCCATATCCCCCAATCAGACTTTCATCGAAACCAACATTTCGGGCTGCCCCGGCCGGCACTACTTCCAGTTCAGCAGTGGCAAAATCTTCTTCCATCATCCCATATTTTGTATATAAATGATTCAGTATGTTTAGTTTAACACCCTCTTTGAGATCTTTTTCCGGATATGGCTGGCTCCCCACAATAATGTTGAGCCCTTCTCCAGTAATCCCCTCAGTCATTTTTTTTGTATTTTGTTCTTGAGATAAGTGAGGCAGCAAGTCAGTGATACAAAAAACAGGATCTTCTGGGGCTTCTCCAATAGAAATGTTGACTGTTTCACCGTCTTTTTTTACGACTGTTCCGTGCATAGCCAGCGGGATGGTCACCCAATGGTATTTTTTTATGCCACCGTAGTAGTGGGTCTTGAAGAAAGCCATATCATCACTTTCATACAACGGCGATGGCTTTAAATCCAATCGGGGCGAATCAATATGGGCACCAACAATAGCCATTCCTTTTTCAATCGGTTCGCTACCAGCCACAAAGAAAGCGACAGTTTTGTCTTTATGAATCATATAAACCTTATCACCAGGCTTGATTTCCCCGGCTTTCTGATAGGTCTCCAAGGGTTTAAAACCAGCCTTTTCAGCCAATTCAATACTGAGCTCAACACATTGCCGTTCGGTTTTTCCAGCTGTCAAAAAGCGCATATAGTCATTGCTGATAGCCTTGACTTCTTCAACCTCTTCATCACCAAGGTCTTTCCATGCCAACTCCCATTTTTTTCCAAGCTGTTCCTGAAGCATAACAGCAGGGCTCTTTTCTTTGTCTTTATTTTTCATGTCATTTTCTCCTTAGTTTCTAGACTCGTTTACAATTCTACTTATCGACAATTTCAATATTGTCCAGTTGGGCTCTCAAATTTGTTCTAACAGCCGATAAATATTCAGCTCGCAATGTCATTTGTTCATCCGATTCATCTTCAGTCAACCCACACTCTTTTTTCTTCCGGGCCAATTCGTTGATTCGATCAATTTTTTCTTTTGTTATCATTTTAATTACCTCAAATTCTTTATCTTAATTTTTATATTTTTACGAGTTGCTTATCCTTAAGCCGCTGGAGGCTAAGCAAAACCCCCAGTTTGCCATGAAAATGGGTCAGTCCCCCCTGAAAATAGACATAATAAGGTTCTCGCATCGGCGCATCAGCTGAGAGTTCAATGGAAGATCCTTGAATAAAAGCCCCTGCTGCCATAATTATCGGATCTGAATAGCCGGGCATGTCCCAGGGTTCAGGAGTGGCCTGGCTATCAACCGGGGCCGCCTCCTGAATTGCCCGGCAAAAAGTCTTGACCCCTTCAGCCGTTTTTAAACAAATGCTCTGAATAATATCACTGCGATAATCTGACACTTCCGGGCAAACAGCAAAGCCCAGCTTTTTATAGCAAGCTGCCAAAAGCACCGCCGACTTAATTGCCTGAGCAACTACAGTTGGTGCCAGGAAGAGACCTTGCAACAACGTTCGATTAATTCCCAGTGTTGCCCCTGTTTCTCTGGCAACTCCAGGCGCCGCCAGTCGGCAGGCAGCCAGATGAACCAGATCCGCCCGTCCCGCTACATAGCCGCCAGTTGGAGCCAAACCGCCACCGGGATTTTTAATCAGGGAACCGGCCATCAAATCTGCCCCGATTGACACCGGCTCAACTCGATCCATAAATTCGCCGTAGCAATTGTCAACAAAAACAATGACGTCTGCTTTTACTTTACGAATTTTTTTAATCATCTTTTCCATCTCATCCATTTGAAGCGCAGCACGCCAGCTATAGCCAGTAGAACGTTGCAGATAGATCATTTTTGTCTCTGGAGTGATTGCAGCAAGTATGGCTGACTCATCAAAACAGCCGTTTGAGAGCAGTTCAATCTGATCGTAGTTTACCCCAAACTCTTTAATCGTTCCCTGGCCAATACCAGTGTCTTCCAGACCAATAACAGTACGTATGGTGTCATAAGGTGAACCAGTAATAGCCAATAAATGGTCACCAGGCCGCAATACACCATAGAGAGCCAATGCTATTGCATGCGTCCCCGATGAAATATGCGGTCGCACCAAAGCGTCTTCTGCACCAAATACATCAGCATAAATAGCTTCCACTACTTCCCGACCCACATCGTCATAACCATAACCGGTCGAAACGGTGAAGTGGCGATCTCCCAAACCTGCCTTTTGCATGGCTTTAATCACCCGATACTGATGCAACTCCGACAAATCGTCCAATTTCTTCAACTGTAGTGCGATATCTTTTTCTGTATTTTTTACGAAATTAATAACTGACTCTGATATTTTAAATTCCTGTTCAAGATAGGTTTTAATGTCATTTTGAATGTTCAAACAATTTACTCGCTTTCATTTATTGATTCTAACTGTGGTTTAATCAGACTAAGGCATTCCATAACCTGAGTTTCTAAATTACTAGGTTCACCCATTTTTAGCCATTGGATACGCTCATCCTTTCGAAACCACGTCATTTGACGTTTGGCATAGTGACGGGAATCCCGTTTCAAAATACTGACCACTTCTGCCAAAGTGGACTCACCTTCCAGATAAGGCTTCAATTCCTTATAGCCTATTGCCTTCAACGATGTCAGGTTCCAATCATAACCCCTTTCAATCAGCATTTTTGTTTCTTCGATCAGACCTTCCTCGATCATCCGATCGACCCGATGATTTATTCGATTATAAAGAGTCTCCCGATCCCAATCCAAACCGATCATAATATAATCGTAGGGCACTTCCTGTTTTCTTGATTCTTCATCAAAATGAGATTTTGGTTTGCCTGTGAGCTCATAGATTTCCAATGCCCGGATAATGCGGTTTAGATTGTTGGGATGAACGATTTCTGCAGTGGCTGGATCCACCAATTTTAATCGCTCATACAATGCATCTTTGCCCAGAACTTCAGCTTCAGCCGTTAATCGCCACCGAATTGTCTCATCACTGTCTTTTTTTTGAAAATCCCATGGGAGACTCAGACTGTTGATATATAATCCAGTCCCCCCTATTATAATAGGAAGTTTTCCTTTTATAAGAATTTCTTCGATGGCTTCAAGCGCTGCCTCTTTATACTTAGCCACACTGAACTCTTCATCTGGCGGCACACAGTCAATCAGGTGATGGGGCACCCCTTGCATCTCTTCTGAGGTAACCTTGGCCGTGCCGATATTCATGTGTTTATAGATTTGCATGGAGTCGGCTGAAACGACTTCGCCGTTGAGTTTTTTTGCGAGAGCTACGCCCAGGGCCGTTTTTCCGCTGGCTGTTGGCCCTACAATGACTACTATTTTCGGTTTTTTTACTTCCATATTATATTACCCGCTTGAATAATTTCATTAATTCATATTCCTTTAATCTCATTATAATGGGGCGACCATGGGGACAGGTGTAGGGATTATCAAGATTTGTCAAATTCTCGAGCAATCTTTTAATTTCGACCTGAGTTAAGGATTGCCCGCCCTTAATGGCAGCTTTACAGGCCATGGAAATGATTTTATTCTGTGTTTTTTCTGAAAAAACGTTATTTACGCAAAACCTGTCATCACACTCAAATAAATTCTCGTCAATCATCAATTTTAGCAAATCCGGACTCTGGGGTTCCCCAAGCAATATCGGAACACTTCGAACCAACAGCGTGTCTTCACCAAAAACATCGCAGTCAAAACCCAGATTTTTATATTGCGCCAGGGTCTGTTCAATTCCCACTAAATCTTTTGGCCGAATTTTAATCGGTATTGGCGTCATCAACCCTTGGCTGGGAAGAACCTCTTGACGATTAAACAGATGCATCAGTTCCTGGGTTAAGAATGCCTCGTGGGCAGCATGTTGATCCAGGAGATAGATTTCCTTGTCTCCCTCCAGTAGAATATAGACATTAAACAATTGTCCGACAATTTTCATTTTGGTCAGATATTTAATGTCCGCTCTGGCACTTGTTGAACTGCCTGATACCTGAATACCCTTTTCCGGATTGGGCCGACCCGACTCGAAGATGTTCAAATCATTATCAACCTGCCTGTACCGATCCGATGAAAAATACACGTCAGCATTCTCAGACAATGCCATCTTTCCTGCCTTTAAGCTTTCGGTTAATGGTGCGGTGTTTTGAGCTTTCTCTGATTGTCCAGTTAAAGCCGATTTTCTCTGATCAACACCAAACCCCATCCGCTTTTCAGACGATGACAATTCCGTATCCAAACAGTTCGCAGAAGTCATCAAAGCGCTACTACTTAGCACTGTCTCAATGGTAGTTTGCTCTTCTGGCTGGTTATTTTGTGCTACTGACACGCTTATCATTTTGCCAGCGTTATAAAAAATCTCTGCGTCATGGTTACCAGTCGGTTTTTTATCTGCATATTTATTTTTCTCATTAACATCGTCAAACTCAACCGTGTGTGCTGTCCCCAACTCAACAATCAGACTGGCATTTCTGAGCGTTTCTCTGATCCCTTGTTTAAAAAGCAAGCAAACCAGGCTTTCATTAAGAATCTTTATTTCCGTTTTAGCCGGATGGATGTTTACATCCAACATTCGACCAGGTAGTTCAATAAAAACAATACCCAGGGGATGCTGGTGTTTCATACTATATCCATCAAACGCTTCGTCTAATGCTTTTGATAGTCGGTTGTTTTTGACAAATCGTCCGTTTATAAAAAACATTTGATCTTCCCGATGCGTTCTCATCGTTTTTAGATTCCCTACAAACCCTTCCAGTTTCATCGGCTTATTTTCATAATTAAGGGTTATCAGATTGTCTGCCATTTCACTCCCGAAAAGTTTTTTGACCACATCGATTACCTTTCCTGTGCCGGGGGTTTCGAGAACCATTCGTCCATTACTGCTTAGTTGGAAACGAATCTCCGGGCGCGAAATAGCAATTTTCTCTAACTGATCCCGGAGGATCGCCTCTTCCTTTTTGTCCTTTTCCAAATGCTTTCGACGGGCCGGGGTATTATAGAACAAATCTTTCACGGTAATTTCAGTCCCCCGATTATAGGCGCAGACCCGCTGATGAATGAGAGCCCCCCCCTCGAACAGGGCCTGGCTCCCAATCTCTTCATTCTCGAATCGCGTCGTAATCTGAACCTTAGCCACCGCCGCTACACTGGACAAGGCTTCGCCTCTAAACCCCAGCGATTCAATTTCTTCCAGATCTTCAATGGTTGACAACTTGCTGGTGGCATGACGTTTAAAGGCCAATGGAATCTCATTATACGCTATCCCACAACCATTGTCCCGAACCGTTATTCGGTTTTTACCACCTGCCTCAACAATCACCGTAATCTGATCTGCTCCAGCATCAATGGCATTTTCCACCAGTTCCTTTACCACAGATACTGGCCGGATGATAACTTCACCAGCGGCTATTTTATTGATTGTTTCGTTATTTAACATCTTAATTTTCATGGGAGATATTATATCATAAGAAAATACAGCCGTCGACTGAACCGGTTAGAAAAAAAGAAAGCTGCCATTTGACAGCTTCCTTTCTACTCTACTCAACAGCTTTTTCTTATCGCTTTTTTTAATAATGGAATTTATTCCTCAACCATACTCAGTTGCACATTGGAATCACCTTGTGGTCTATTTAATACCAATTTAGATTCTGGTAATTCGATCCCCAATGCCTCTTTTAGCACTTCTTCAATGGTTGCAACATGAATAATGGTTAAGGCATTGCGCACTTCTTCAGGAATATCACTGACATCTTTTTCATTATCTTTTGGCAATAATACTTTTGTGATGCCGCTGCGTTGAGCAGCAATAACCTTTTCTTTAATGCCGCCCACCGGTAATACCTGACCACTTAAGGTAATTTCCCCTGTCATGGATAGTTTTGAATCAACCGGTTTCCCCAGGATCAATGAAGCCAGTGCAGTCGTTAGGGTAACGCCAGCGGATGGTCCATCTTTAGGTGTTGATCCGGACGGAACATGAATATGGGTATCATTTTTAAAGTAGTCAAAGCCATTGGCCAGATCACCCAAGCGGGATCGGATCAGACTCATCGCAATCGTAGCACTTTCTTTCATGACATCACCCAATTGGCCCGTCAACGTCAACTTACCACTTCCCGGCATCAGGCTTGCTTCGGTAAAGAGAATTTCTCCACCAACTGCTGTCCATGCCATTCCTGTTACCACGCCAGGTTTGTTATTTTCACCAGCTTTTTCATGGCGTCTGGTTTTATTACCTAACACGTCACTCAGGTTTTTCGTTGTCACAACAAAGGGAAGCTCAACTTTTTTAGAGACAATTTTTTCCGACACAACTCGGGCAATTTTTGCCAACTGCTTGGTCAAACCTCGAACGCCCGCTTCAGCTGTATAGTTTTCAACAATTGCTTCGATGGCAGAATCTTCAATCTGAAGCATCTCAGTGGTCAATCCATGGTCTTTTAAAACACTTGGCAGCAGGTGATCGATGGCAATCCGTTTCTTTTCGCCGTTGGTATAACTCGACAGCTGGATTATTTCTGCCCGATCCAAGAGCGGTGCTGGGATGGTGCTCAAATCATTAGCTGTTGCGATGAAAAATACCTCTGATAAATCGTAGGGGATTTCCAGGTAATGATCCGAGAAGGTACAATTTTGTTCTGGGTCTAATACTTCCAGCAAAGCTGAACCAGGATCACCCTGGTGGGACATGCCCATTTTATCTATTTCATCCAGGATAAACACCGGATTCTTAGCTTCAGCATTGGCAATACCTTTAATGATACGTCCTGGCATTGCCCCCAGGTATGTTTTACGATGGCCTCGTATCTCAGCCTCATCCCGAACCCCACCCAGACTGGCTCGTACGTATTTACGATCCAACGCTTCAGCAATACTCCTTCCCAAACTGGTTTTGCCGGTTCCCGGAGGTCCCACCAGCAGCAGGATTGAACCTTGTTTATCTTTTTTTAATTTCATTACGGCCAGATGTTCAATGATTCGTTTTTTTACATCATCGATACCAAAATGATGAGACTCCAATACCGCTCTGGCGTGTTCAATATCAATTTCTTTTTTCTCACTGGTCCATGGTAGTTCTAAAAGCAAATCCAGATAGTTCATAATCACATTGCTTTCACCCCCATTGGGTGGTGAGTTTTCAAATTTCCTGACCTCTTTCAAGGCGATTTTTTTAACATCCGGGGGCATATCCGAATCCAGCACTTTTTTGCGGTAATCGGCTTCTTCTTCCAGCTCTTCATCGAGTTCTCCGAGTTCGGCTTTAATATTTTTTAACTGTTCCCGAAGCATCGCTTCACGATAGGTTTTATCCTTTCGTTGGGAATACTTTTTGCTGATTTCCAGTTGCAAATGAACCGAATCTTTTTCCCGGATAATATAGTCAATAAAGCTCAAGGCACGTTCTTTTAATGAATCAATTTCTAAAAGAACCTGTTTGCTTTTTAATGGAATGCCCATCATCGGAATGGTATAACCCATAATTTCTTCTAATGAAGGCAGACCTTCCAGGATACTGACAAAATACTCAGCTCCTTTAAAATTATGACTTAAGTCTTTCATCAATCCTTTAATGTAAACAATCATTTCCTGCTCTTCATCAGCATTAATGTCCAGTATATCATCTTGAACAGTATATGAAGCAGTAATCTGTTTTTCTTCGAAGGTAAAATCCAGAACCTTTACACGATTGATGGTAGTAATATCAATAATGAAACCATTATCGGATTTCTGAATGTTGTCAAATTTCATTAACACGCCAATCCGATAAAAGGAATCAGCAGTCAATTGAACCAATCCTTTATAATCCTTAGTTGACAAGCCGATGGCCAGGGTATTATTTTTAATGATCAGTTCTTTGATATTATTACCAATATCTTCGTTGACAAAAATACGATTTGAAATCCCCGGATAAATTACAGTTTCCGTAATCGGGATTAATGGTGCGCTTTTAATTTCTAGTGTACTCATTTTTCTTCCTCCTCATCCTCTAAAGATTTGTTTTTTATTAAAGGATTTTGTTTAGTAAGGTGATCAATTGATCCAGCTCTTCATCGTTGAGACTGCTTTTAATACGTTCAATCATTTGAATCTGGGTTCTTTCCTCGGATCTGGCAATTGATTTACCCTTTGGTGTGAGATAAATAAAATACACCCTGCCATCCTCTGGTGAACGTTCACGATACACACAGCCCATGGAAATAAATTTACTAATCAATTCAGTAATCGTCGGTTTCGAATTTCGTGTTTCCTGAGCCAATTGACTAAAGGTGACACGATAATTCTTATCGATAATTTTCAGATAATATTTCTGTTTTGAGGTAACATCTTCCGCCTGACACTGACAGGTTTCATTTTCATGCAATGCCGCATCCAGTTTCAGCAGTTTATGATAGGCCTCATATAATTCGTTTTTCTTACAAGTCATATTATCACCCAACTTTTTTATTAGTTAGCGCTTACCTAACTATCTATCACTAGTATAGCGCTCCATTCCATAATTGTCAATCATGCCGTCTTATTATTCGGAATCATTAAGCTTTACTTAATGTAAATCGATCAAATCACATAATCATCCTGCTCATAGGCGCTACCCTCAACAACAGCTTTGGTACAAGTGTATGCTACTTTGATTCGTAGCCTAGCTGAACTACGTATTGACAAAGATCCATCCACAGGCTATGATCATATAAGATAATAAATTTATTGGACCTAAAGGAGACGATTATGGAAAAAACCCCTTTGGCTACCGTCAATGGTAAAACAATTTACTCTGCGGATCTCGATGCCTTAATAAGACAATTACCCCAAGAACAAGCAAATCAATTTACTTCGAAAGAAGGTCGACGTCAATTGCTAGAAGAACTCATTGCTCAAGAGCTTTTTTATTTAGAAGGCAAGGCAGCAAAGGTCGATGAAAGTGAAGAGTTTCAAAAAATGCTCATCGATGCTGAAGAAAAGCTGCTTAAAACCCATATGATTGCCAAATTCATGATGGATATCACCGTACCTGATGAAGAAGTTCAGAAATTTTACGATGAGAACCCGAACCAGTTCATTGCTCCCGACAGTATCCGAGCCAGCCATATTTTGTTGCCGACTGAAGAGCAAGCTGTAACCGTGATTGAAGAAATCAAAAATGGAAAATCCTTTGCAGCTGCTGCGAAAGAGTACTCGATGTGTCCATCCAATGAAAAAGGTGGAGACCTCAGTTATTTTTCTAAAGGTCAAATGGTTCCCGAATTCGAATCCGCCGCCTTTGCCCTTGAAATCGATGAGATGACCGAACTACCAGTACAAACACAGTTTGGCTTCCATATTATTAAGCTGACTGATCGCAAGATCGCTCAAACGATCCCCTTTGATGCCGTAAAGGAAAATGCTCGTAATTACTTACTGCGTGAAAAGCAGAACAAAGCATTTATCGGCAAGGTCGAAGACCTCAAACAAAAATATCCAGTCAAAATGGAAGCAAGCACCCTATGATTAAAAGACCGAAGCGTTTTTCGCTTCGGTCTTTTTCGTAACTCTTACCGTTCCGTTTCTCTATTCTTCATCCTGATTTTTACAACACCCTTTGCCGATAAAACGATGGCCGATGACAAACCCCGCAATCGTAAAGGCAATTGTAAGCACAACTAAAGCGCACGGGACAATTTTGTCCTTATGAACCGCTACACAGCATTGGCTCTCTTCATTATTTTTACAACACATTTTATTTCCTCCAGCTTTCTTTAGTCTATGATCTGATTTGTACCCCATTTTTTACTTTTAAACCATCAGGCTTGCAATAATTCCCGCAACAGAATATTTATCGAAATTACCTGCACCTTATGTATATTAACAATGAAAAATCCAGCCGGTGTTATAATCCGGCTGGATCCATTTAAATCGAGATATCCAACAACTGGCCGATATTAGGATCTGGTGCAGGACCAGCTACAGTGGCCGACGGAGTCGCTGTTTCGACCATTGCCATCATATCAGTCATTTGCTCTGTACCAGTATCCATTGCCATTTTCATCACCGAAATACTGGCTTGTTGACTAACCTGCATTTGGCTCAAACCCATTGATAGTGCCGCAATATCCATATTCATTCCACCCTTCTTTTTTGTGAATCAATGAAAATTTCATGAAACAAATTCGTTCGAATCAGCCGTTGCCTTAATCTACATTCTAAACACATGTATGTTATCGTACTGCGATGCCTTTACTTTAGGATAATAATACCATAATATGAATAACAATATCTTAATCGTTACATTTAATTTTTAGACTATTAATTACTTAATTATAACACGAATAGCGATAAAATAAAAATAGTTACCATTGCTGTCATTCCCATAATCAGGGTCAATAGCGTCTGGGTACGATAGCCATCCTGGGGTGCCATTGCCCCAAAGTTTGTCACCACCCAAAAGTAGCTATCGTTTGCATGGGATACCGTCATTCCCCCAGCCCCGATCGCCAGCACTGCCAGAACTGCAGATAATGGGGTACTTAAACCTAATGCCGTCATCATTGAGCCAGCGTCTGAATAGCTGCCCATAATTCCTGCCGTCGTAGTCATCGCAACTGTTGAAGATCCTTGAGCCGTTTTTAAAATAGCTGCAATCAGAAATGGAAAAAAGATACCGGCCTGGGATATGAAACCGGCATTGGACTGAATAAATTCAACAAAGCCAGCTGCAACAATCACCTTACCTAAAACCCCACCAGCAGCTGTTACAAATAGTATGGGTCCAACAATCTTCAAGGTTTCATTGGTCAGTTCATAAAAATCTGCTGTTTTTTTTGTTGAAATCAAGAGCCCCAACGCACATAGTAACCCTCCCGTTAGTGCAATCATGGGAGTTCCACAAAAAGCAAAAAATTGACCCAATATTCCGCCAACTGAGAATAAACTGGTAATTGAACCAAGCGCCATCAGTACCACAGGTACCAGAATCGGAGCAACGGAAGCCAGACCACCTGGTATTTCACCATATTCAGAAAGTAGTTCCGCCATATTTTTTTGATAGTCCTGATCCTCAAGTTCATCTTTTGATTTGATTTTTTCACCAATGTATTTTGAGAATATCAGCGCCGCCACTAATGTAGGAATCGACACCAGTGTACCGACACCAATAACTAACAGCAAATTATTTCCAACCCCAAGCGTTCCAGCTGCTGCAATCGGTCCTGGTGTGGGTGGAATAAATACATGAGCCGTATAAAGTCCCGCTGCCAGAGCTACCGTCATGGCTACTGATGAGGTTCTGGTTTTTGTTTGCATTGCTTTGCGAATCGGATCTAAGATTACAAACCCACTATCGCAAAAAACCGGCACTGCGACAACCCATCCTATAATCATCAAAGCCAGTTCAGGATTATTTGGTCCAACCATCTTTACTACAAGGTCTGCCAATTTAATTGCCGCACCAGTTTTTTCCAAGATTAATCCAATTAAAGCACCCAGAATAATCACAATACCAATACTTGTAAATATTCCTGAAAATCCGGATCCTAAAATTCCGGGAATTTCTGAAAGCGGCAATCCGACAACCACAGCAAGGATTAATGAAACACCCATAATCGCTAAAAAGGGGTGGACACCCCATCTTGAAATGGCGATAATCATCACACCAATTGCAATTGAAAATGTACTCATCAAAACCAAACCGGTCATAAAAATACCCCTCTTTTTATTTTAAGCATTCGTCCTGAAATCAGCGAAGCCTAGACGTTCTTACCATACTATTTAATATTCTGGATAAGCTTTTGGCGCAAATCATTCATCCCATTGAGCATTTCATTTGCCATCAAAATGTGTTATGATTAAGATTATTATGATCCACTAGCAAATTATTTAAGGAGAACAATCCGATGCGAAAAAGACTATTTATTGTATGTATTCTATTCCTCTCTATTGCAACACTAGTTGGCTGTATACCGACTTCTGAAAAAGAGTCCGATTCCCTGGGTCTGGAATCCACCGACCGTTATGAGCTTCTTATCGGACTCAATGATGTGAGTACCGGTAAACAAATCATGGATACCCAGGAGGCCATTGAAATAATTAAAATGAAACTTTTAAACCATGTGAGCGGCGTAACACTAACTGTTTCTAATGGCTATTATTATATTGGCGCATTAATTGTAGATGAAACCACACTAAATTGTGTGATTTATGGTGCCAATGACGAATCCATTACCGCCCTTGTTGATGAAATAAACAAAGATCTGAATGTCTCTGTGTTGGTATCCAAAACGCCCAGCAAATACCGTCTAATCACACCATAGCGGGTAATTAGCGTCGGCGCACTGAAGATTATTTGTTCCACTACTGATGCATAAATCCGATTCAATGATCATTTTTTGTTTTAACAATATCAATGACTTTCCAGATATTGTCAATCATGAACGTGGGTTTACACTTTTCAAGAGCAAGGGGTGTATTATAGCCCCAGTTAACCGCAGCAACATCGACCCCAACCTTATGACAGGCTTCAATATCTCGGACTTCGTCACCGATATATAACATTTCACTAGGTTTAATATCATGTTTACGCAGCACCTTCTTGATTTTTTTTGACTTCGACATCAGTGCCGAGCACATGATAAATTCAATCTCATGACTGATGTCGTAAGTTATTAAGAAATCAGAAACAGTTTTCTTTATATTCGAGGTGAGAATGCCAATATGCTTGGTTTCCCGTCTCAACGCCGTAAAAAACGCATGAATATCTGGGGCAAAAGCATGGATTTCATTTGATTCCTTGCGCATCATTTTTTGCCCATCCCGCAGTGCTCGAGGAAATTGATAAAATGGGATATCAACAATTTCCTTTATCTCTTTCACATGAAGATTCTTAATATGCTGAAGTTCTTCCATGGTGACAGTGCTGTATTTATATTTTGTTGCCAGTTCGTTGTATATATTAAAGGCTTTCTCTTCAGTATCCGCAAGGGTACCATCAAAATCGAAAACCACACATTTATAGGCCATAGATGACTCCTCAATTTAATTGTTTTTTTGTTTGTATCCAATCACTTTGCTTTTTAATTTCTTTTCTAATGAATCATGAAAAAAATAGTAATCCAGACCTAATCGCTGCGCCTCATGCATCGCTGCGCTACCAAAGCGGATTAAATCATCCTTAGTATTTGCATGGTCAGGAAATTTTGAAATTCCAATATGGCATTTTAATGTAAATGCGTTTTCCTCAATAACAAAGGGCACCTCAAACAATTTCGATATCAATTGACAAATCTCCATAACTATTTTAATACCCGTGTCACACGGATAAAACAAAACAAACTGATCCGTATAACGACGAACGAAAAGCCCATATTTCCCAACACTACCATATAACCGCTCACTCAAGGACTGCATCAAATGATCTTCAACAGCCTGACCAAATGCGTCACCGACCAAATGAATTCCCTCAACGTGAATAAAAATCAAAGCCAGGTTCTTATCAGGGTTTTTCCCGTTCTTGTCAAAGTAATTATCCAAAACCTGTTCCAACTTATAACGATTGGGTAATTTAGTGACTGGATCCTGAACAAACGCGGCTTCCAAGGCTTTGCGTTTTTCGATAGTTTCTGATACATCGATACCAAGCAGAATATTAGTGTTTTTTCCATCTCTTCTGGAAAAAGTCGCATGATCCCACTGAATATAATGGATATTTCCTTTGTAATCTCTAAAGGGTAATGGTCGTCGAAAATCTAAATTTTCATTAACAAACTTTCGATGTGCACGGTTAAGATTTCCAAAAACATCTCGAAGATTTTTATTTTCGATCTCATCATCAGTAATTCCACTCAATTGCTGAACCACGTGATTAATGTTTCTAACTTCAAAATTACTGTCAAATTCAATAAATAAAAGCCTGCTGTTGTTAAGCACCTTATCTGTGAAAATCAGTTGTGCATTTAGTTCTTCACGTAAATCGACCTGTTTTGTGACATCCTGAAGAATCCCAATGGTTCGAAGATGCTCATTTTCTTTAGTAAAATAATGTCGAATTCGCAAATAGATATCCCGAATTTCACCACGGTTGTTTTTTATCCGGTAATGTGTATCCACTTTTTCCTGCGCCTGAAATGCCCGTAAGAAGGCTTTCCAAACCCGGTTCTGATCATCCTCATAAGCCATCCAGTAGATGATGTCAAGATTCGGCTCGACCTCACCTTCTTCATAGCCAAGTATACTATAAAGCTCTTTTGACCAGTAAATTTTTTTTGTTAAATAATTCATTTCCCAATAGCCCAAATGGGCAAGATGCTGAATTTCTAACAGTTCTTCTTTCTGCTGACTGATATACTCATCCTTTTCATAGGTATTTTTCAAATCCGTACCGGTTACCACCATGTAGGTTTTTTCACGTCCCTTTTTACTGTTTATCTTCAACGGTTTAAAAACTAGATGAATTGGAATTACCTCACCACTTTTATGATAAAACTTGATATCCCTTTCATACACACCCTTTTCAGCAATCGCTTTTTTTAATTGGTCCATCTCGTCTTCAAAAACATAGTCCATCGGAATCCGTTGGATACTTTTTCCGATAATTTTATCTGCTGGTTTTCCCTGATACTTCAAAAATGTTTCGTTTGCTTTATGTATGATTCCATTTTTATCAACTACAACAATACTATCTGTCACTTGATTGAATACTCCCTGAAACACCTTTTCAGCCTGTTCCCACTCTTCCCGCCGATTATTGATTTTAACGAGATGATAGATAATTGTCCCTGCCAAACAAAAAATAACAATGGTTCCTAATATTACCATTGTTGTTATATTCTCTCCTAAAAAAATATTTATCTCATTTTGCATAATGAACACCTTGCTTTCTGATGTATCATGTAATCGGCATATCAACCAAGCTATTTGTTCAAAGATGATACTTAGGATATTTGCCTTCAATTCACAGATATATTATAATACATACTGTCAACAAAATCCATTACTGTCCATTTTTATTTTTTTAAATTGGACTATCTATTTTGAACTACATCTATTTTTGTCGCCGACATGTAGATAACAATGAACATATTTGGAATCAATCATACACCAATAATCTAATCGTCCTTGCTTGTAACAAGCATCCGGCAGAAGGAAATTTGATAAATCACTTAAAAAGCTTTGACAAATTGTGAATTCATGCTACAATAGAGCTAACACTTTACCAGACTACAGCAATAAAGCAAATATGAACAAGGAGGTTCACATGCTTTTCAATTATACCATCGATGGATTCGAAAACATCCAGCATCAGGATTATTTTGCCTTGCAGCAAATCAATCATAAACTTATGTCACTTTACCGGTCCTTTGGCTATCATCAGATTTCCACCCCCACCTTTGAAACCTACGACCTTTACGTCAATGAAGATTCTATCCCCAGCGATGATCTCTTTAAGCTGGTGAATCATCAGGGCAAGGTCCTTGTCTTGAAGCCCGATGCCACCTTGCCGGTGACCCGTATGGCTGCTATGAACCATCCCAATGCTCAGGATGTCATTAAATTTTCTTATGAGACCAACATTTATCGTAATTTTTCATCACCAGAGATCATCAAAAAAGAGATTACCCAAATTGGGATCGAATATTTTGGCAACAACAGCCCGGAATGTGACGGCGAAGTGATTGCCCTGGCGATCCGTTCCCTGCTTCAAAACGGCATTAACGATGTCCATATTGATCTGGGCCATGTCGGCTTCATCAATTTTCTTTTTGACGATTTGGCCTTTTCCGCCAAAGAGAAGGCTACCCTATTTAAATACATCGAAAACAAAAACATTGGCGACATCGCCAACTATCTGGAAAAGCTGGCCTTGCCGGATGATAAAAAAGCCATCATTCTTAAACTGCCACTGCTTTATGGCGAGCCTAAAACGGTATTAAAACAGATGGAAGCCCTGTGCATCAATGATAAAATGCGTCAGGTTGTCGAAAAAATTTCTGAAATCTACGCCCATCTGGAGATCATTGGCCTGGCTGATTATGTCAGTTTTGATCTTGGTTTTACCAATCAGATGAACTATTACAGCGATATCAACTTTAAAGGTTATATCAACAGCTGTGGCGAGCCGGTGATCAGCGGCGGACGCTACAACCATTTATCCGAAAAATTCGGTATTCCCCGTCCGGCCTGCGGTTTTGCCATCGATCTGCTCAAAGTGATTGATTACATGGAGCAACATCAGCTACTGCCCCGGGATGACCAGCGGATCCATGTGCTTTTTTATGAAAAAGCACAAAAAGCCAACGCCTACAAAATGGCCGAGCAATTGCGATCTCAAGGAGCCATTGCCGAAGTTTTCTTGATGAATGAAACGAAAGAAACGCATGCTTTGTCTTTCCAGGCAAATGCCCTTTATAAAAATGCCGCCCTGTACTTTATAATGGACGGCAAACTCTTTTCCGAAAACAACGGAAATTTTTCAGAAATCAAAACAATTAGTTCCGAAAGCGAGGTGCAATAAATGGTCATCCGATTCGCCCTGGCCAAGGGCCGTGTCGCCAAAAAAGCGATTGAGCTGTTAATTGATCTCGGTTATGTTTTTTCCGACTACTCGGAAAAAAGCCGCAAACTGATCTTTACCGATACCACCGGTGCTATTGAGTTTTTTCTGGTGAAATCACCGGATGTTCCCACGTATGTCGAAAAAGGCGCCGCCGATATTGGGATTGTCGGCAAGGATGTGCTGCTGGAACACCCGGCCCAGGTTTATGAGATGCTAAACCTTGACATCGGCAAATGCAAAATGTGCGTGGCTGGCTTTGAAAACCGTCCCATCCCCTATGGTAAAAAAATGGTGGTCGGTACCAAATACCCGGTTATCGCCAAAGAATACTTTCATACCAAAAACCAACTGGTCGATATCATTAAAATCAATGGCTCGGTGGAGCTGGCCCCGCTGATTGGTCTGGCCGACTGCATCGTCGATATCGTCGAAAGCGGCAGCACCTTGAAAGAAAACGGACTATCGGTGCTGGCAGAAATCTGCGAGATCAGCTCCCGATTGATTGTCAATCAGGTCAGCCTGAAAACTAAACGGGAAATGATCGACCCCATTATCAAGGCATTTGAAAACCAGTTGTAGTTATTAGTGACGAGAGCTGGTTATTTAATTAAATCGAGAGGAATAAAATGAAAACTATCACTTATAAACAAGGGATGGACCTTGACACCATCTTAAAACGCAACGACGATGAGCGGGAGGATATTCGCAACGCCGTTCTGGAAATAATTAAGGGCGTCAAAAAAGAAGGCAATGCCGCTCTTTTGTATTATACGCAAGCCCTTGATCACTGTGTTCTCACCCACTTGCAGGTCACCGAAGCAGAAATTGATGAAGCCTTTGCCGCGGTTCCCGCTGAACTTCTGGATATCATCCGGGAAGCGGCCGAGAACATTCGTGATTTTCACGAAAAACAGTTAGAAACTACCTGGACCTACACGCCCCAACCTGGGGTCATCCTGGGTCAGCACATCACACCGATTGAACGGGTCGGCCTCTATGTCCCCGGTGGCAAAGCAACCTACCCCTCGACCGTGCTGATGGATGCCATTCCGGCGCTGGTGGCCGGGGTCAAGTCCCTGGTGATGGTGACGCCACCGGGTCGGGACGGCAAAATCAATCCCACGATCCTGGCGGCCGCCAAAATTGCCGGCGTCCACGAAATTTATAAAATCGGCGGCGCCCAGGCGGTTGCCGCCCTGGCCTATGGCACGGAAACCATCAAAGCGGTTAATAAGATTGTCGGTCCCGGGAATATTTATGTCGCCACCGCTAAAAAAGAAGTTTTTGGCAAGGTCGATATCGATATGATTGCCGGTCCCAGCGAGGTCCTGATCATTGCTGATGAAAATGCCAACCCGGTTTATGCCGCCGCTGACCTGCTGTCGCAAGCCGAACACGATGAACTGGCGATGCCGATTCTGGTGACGACCTCAGCGGAGCTCGGCAATCAGGTTATCGATGAAGTCTACCGCCAGATCAGTGAAGACTTAAGCCGCAAAGAAATCGCCAAAAAATCTGTCGATGATTATGGCTTTATCTTTATTGTCAAAGATCTCGACGAGGCCTTTGAGCTGTCCAACCAGATTGCGCCCGAGCATCTGGAACTGCTGATCGAACACCCGATGGATTCGCTGGAAAAAGTAAATAATGCCGGGGCCATCTTTATGGGTGCCTACACCCCAGAACCCCTGGGCGATTATTTTGCCGGGCCCAACCACACTTTGCCGACCTCCGGCACAGCTAAATTCTCTTCTCCTCTGGGAGTCTATGATTATTTGAAAAAATCCAGCATCCTATCCTATGATCAGGCCGCATTGCAGTCAGTCTATCCCAAGATTGCCGCCTTTGCCCGTTGTGAAGGATTGGATGCCCATGCCAAAGCAGTTGAAAGGCGGTTTGAAGACTAATGGAATCACTGATACGAAAAAATATTCAGCAATTAATTGCCTACAAGGTCGATGCCCCGCAGTTTGAGATCGTCGTCAATGCCAATGAAAGTCCTTATGACTTTCCCATGCAGCTCAAACGAAAATTCTGCGACGAAATCTGTAACACTGATTTAAATCGCTACCCGGAGGCCTGTTTTCCGGAACTGATCGCAGCCATTAGTGACTACACCGGTGTCCCGGGCGAAGGCATTATCTGCGGTTCCGGCTCGGATGAGCTGATTGCGATGATCAACCAGGCCTTTGTCGATCCCGGTGATGTGGTGGTCTCCCACTCACCGTCCTTTGCCATGTATGATATCTGGGCCACCATTGCCAATGCCCGACATATCATGGTCCCCGATCTGCCGAGCCACATTCCCGACGTGGAGGGGTTGATTGCAGCGGCTTGTGAGAATCAGGCCAAACTGCTTTATATCTGTAACCCTAACAACCCCACCGGCTATATTTTTAGTCGAGCGGATATTGTCAAAATATTGGATTCGGTCCCTTCACTGGTGATCCTCGACGAAGCCTATATCGAGTTCTTTGGTGAATCGGGCGTTGATCTGCTGGAAAAATACCCCCGCCTGCTGGTGCTGCGGACCTTGTCTAAAGCCTTCGGTCTGGCTGGTATCCGCTGTGGCTATGCCCTCGGCAACAGTGAAATAATTGATATTCTTTACAAGGTTAAGGGTCCCTACAATCTCAATGTGCTGACCCAGAAATTGGCCGTTATCGCCCTTAAAAACTGCGATGCGATCCTGCGTAATCTGGAAATTTTAAGGGCCGAGCGCCAAAATGCGATGCAGGTGCTGGAGACCTTTCCGGGCCTGACCCTTTATCCCTCCGGCGCCAATTTTATTTATTTTGAAAGCGACCGGGCTGAAGCCATCTATCAGGCGCTCCTGAAACGAAACATCCTGATTAAACGCTTTGCCGAGACAGACGTGACTCCCGGCAGTATTCGTTTTTCGATGGGCAAACCCCAGGAAAACCAAAAGATTCTGGATATTATCCGGGAGGTCGTGTACAATGAAGCGTAAAAGCACCTTAAGCCGGTCCACCACCGAAACTGAAATTTCGCTATCACTTAATCTTGACGGCTCGGGAATCGCCCAGATCAACACCGGCGTCGGTTTTTTTGATCATATGCTGACGCTCTTCACCAAGCATGGCAAATTTGATCTGACCATCGACGCTCATGGTGACGAGGCTGACAACCACCATGCCATCGAAGACATTGGCATTCTGCTGGGAAAAGCCTTTTATGATGCCTTGGGTGACAAGGCTGGCATCAATCGCTATGCTTTCCAGTTCACTCCTATGGATGAGGCCCTGTGCCGCACCTGTGTGGACATCAGCGGCCGCAGTTACCTGGTTTTCGATGTCCCCCTGACCCGGGAATTCATTGGTGACTTTGAAACAGAAATGCTGGAAGAGTTCTTTATTGCCTTCACCAGCAACAGCAAAATGACCCTCCATGTGGCTTCCCTCTATGGCAAGAACAACCACCATATTGTCGAAGGCATTTTTAAATCGCTGGGCCGCACGCTAAAAGACGCCTGCTCGATCGCAGCTGGCAACACCGAAATTCCATCCACTAAAGGAATAATCGAATAGGTAATTGCGAAACTACCGTGAGCTTTGCGCCCAGTTTCCACGAAACAATTTTTACACTGTACGGCGGACAGTTCGTTGAACTGTTCGCCTACACGTTACAAAATTGTTTGTGGAAAATGCACATAAAGCAACCGTTGTTCAATGCTTTTTCATTTCGCGATTACCTAGGAAAAATAAAATAACAGGAGGACAACCATTGATCGCAATTGTCGACTACGATGTCGGAAATTTAAAAAATGTCGCTACTGCCCTGGGTGATGTCGGTCTTTCCGGCACCATCACCCGAGATAAAAAGATTCTGGATGCGGCTGACGCCATCATTCTACCCGGGGTTGGAGCTTTCTCTGACGCCATGGATAACCTCAGAAAATTTGATCTCATTGATGCTCTGAATGATAATGTCAAAAAAGGCAAAATTCTGATGGGTATTTGTTTGGGCATGCAGCTGCTTTTTGATAAAAGCTACGAGGACGGCGAATTTTTCGGACTCTCTTATATCCCCGGCGAAATCGTCAAATTCGACGCCCCCGGGATAAAAATCCCCCATATGGGCTGGAACAATCTGGTGATTAACCGGGACAGCCCGCTGGTCAAAAACATCGGCACCGAAGACTATGTCTACTTTGTCCATTCCTACTATGCCAAACCAGACAACTTTGATGATGTGGTGGCTTATGCAAAATACAGTGTCAAGGTACCCGCCATTGTTCAAAAAGACAACGTCATTGGGATGCAGTTTCATCCGGAAAAAAGCTCAAATGTGGGCTTTAAACTACTAACGAACTTTAAGGAGATGATATCATGATTGTGTTTCCAGCCATCGATTTAAAAAACGGCAAATGCGTCCGTCTGATGCAAGGACAGAAGGATGCCGAAACCATATATTTTGACAACCCGGTGGATGTCGCCCTGAAATGGCAATCTAAAGGTGCACAGTATCTGCATCTGGTCGATCTGGATGGAGCCTTTGACGGCCAACCGAAAAATCTGGAACTGATTAAGGATATTGTCGCCGCGCTGGATATTCCCGTCGAACTGGGCGGTGGTATCCGGACGCTGGAAATTGCCAAAGACTATATTGACAGCGGCGTCGCCCGAATCATCATTGGTACCCAGGCGGTAAAAGATTTCGATTTTATTGTCAAACTCCTGGATCTTTATGATGAAAAAGTCTGCGTCTCCATTGACGCTAAAAACGGTCTAGTTTGTACCGAAGGCTGGGTTGAGAGCAGCAATATTGAGGCCCTGGAACTGGCCAGCAACCTGGAAAAACTGGGTCTGTCGACTCTGGTTTATACCGACATATCAAAAGACGGCATGATGACTGGTCCAAATTTTGAGATGCTCAAGCTACTCAATGACAACTTAAAAATTGATATTATCGCTTCCGGCGGCATCTCCAAATCAGCCGACCTGATCCGTCTTCAGGAAATGGGACTTTACGGCGCCATTACCGGAAAAGCACTTTATGAAGGGGCCATCGATCTGGAAAAACTGTTGCAAGAGGAGCTTAAATCATGCTGACCAAACGAATCATCCCCTGCCTGGACGTGGATCACGGCCGGGTAGTAAAAGGTAAAAAATTTCAGGATATTCAGGATGTTGCCGATCCGGTCGAACTGGGCCGATACTACTCCGACCAGGGTGCCGACGAGCTGGTTTTCTACGATATAACGGCCAGTTATGAAGATCGGGACATCTTTATCCATATTGTTGAGAAAGTTGCTGAAGCGATCCGCATCCCCTTTACCATCGGGGGCGGAATCAGCAAGGTTGAAGATTTCCGCAAAGTGCTGATGGCCGGCGCTGATAAGGTCTCAGTTAATTCATCAGCCGTTAAAAACCCCCAATTGATTCGCGAGGCAGCCCTTCGTTTTGGCGCCCAATGTGTGGTTTTATCGATCGATGCCAAACGCAATAATAAAGGTTCCTGGGATGTCTACGTTAAAGGCGGCCGGGAAAACACCGGTATCGATGCGATTGAGTGGGCGAAACAAGGCCAGGACCTGGGGGCCGGAGAGATTTGTATCAACTCCATCGATACCGATGGGGTAAAAAAAGGCTATGATCTGGAGCTCAACCAGAAACTCTCCCGTCTTTTGACCATTCCGATTATTGCCTCCGGCGGAGCCGGAAAAATGGAAGACTTTGCTGAAGTATTAAAAGTAGGCGCCGATGCGGCCCTGGCGGCATCCGTTTTTCACTATAAAGAAATTCCCATTGCTGATTTGAAAAATTATTTACATGATCAGCAAATACCTGTCAGACGGGTATAGAAAGGTAAAACATGGATTTAGAAAATATAAAATATAATGAAGCGGGACTGGTTCCTGCCATCGTTCAGGATTATGAAACCCGTCAGGTGCTGATGATGGCCTGGATGAATGAAGAAGCGTTGAAAATGACCCTGGATACTAAAAAAGCCACTTTTTACAGCCGCAGCCGCCAGGCTCTGTGGGTAAAGGGCGAAACTTCCGGCAATACTCAAACCGTGGTAAAAGTTGATTATGACTGCGACGGCGATACGCTGCTTCTTCAAGTCATTCCAGCAGGCCCTGCCTGCCATACCGGCAACACCTCCTGTTTCTATCGCAGTCTGGCAGTGAATCCCGAAACAAACCTGGGCAACATGGAAGTATTGACGATGCTTTATCATCTTATAGCTGACCGAAAAACAAACCCGGTAGAAGGTTCCTACACGAATTATTTGTTTGAAAAAGGCGTTGATAAAATCTGTAAAAAAATTGGTGAAGAAGCGGCTGAAACAATTATTGCCGCTAAAAACAATGATCCTGATGAACTAATTTATGAAGCTTCAGATCTGATCTATCACTTGCTGGTATTGCTCAATAATCAGAATGTCGACCTGGAATCGCTATTCCATGAGCTGACTAAACGCCATAAATAAGTCTTTCAAAAGCCGATTAAATAAACGTTAATCGGCTTTTTTTAGACTATTTTATCCAAACAATAAGGGGCGCTTGCCACACCCCCTACTGCTCCAATTAACAACAATCACCGCCGCAAAAACTACGATTGGCCATTTTGGCTTTCATCAACATCATAACCAGTTCGTCCTGCGTCATTCCTGACCAGGTTGCTAAATCAAGGTTCGATGGATAGGAACCGCAACGTTTTATTTCACCATCCACTACAGTAACTGGCAGTGCATCCGAGCCATTTTTTTCAATAATCTCACTGATTTCCCTATTTCTGGTGAATACATCCGGATTTTCAATCAAACCGTATCGCAACACTTTTTTTCCTTCACTCGTTAACGCCCGAAGCATCGTTTTAATCCTTAAGACTTCCCGATCCGCTCCCGATCCGCAACCATTGCCACTATCGCATATTACCGAATCATATATCTCAATTATCTTCATTTTTATCAACTTAGTTCATCCCTATTTATCTTGAAGTCAATCAGATTTCGATGAACTACCTTTCATAGAACTACCTTTCATATTAGTATGATTCTAAAATAATCGAATTGACTGATTCTGTCAAGTTATCTTGCAAATCACTTAAGATGTTATACAGTTAGTTTGATAAAATATTTATATTAAAGCCAACCATATTTTTATTGCACTTACGTTATTAATCGTGTATAATATAGATACTCCGAAGTTTAAGATTTCTAAGGTGCTTGCTATGAACTTAAACCCGTAGGGTATAATCGGAAACGGTTATGTCTCCCATTGTGGAAAAGGGGCTTGACAGAATAATTTTTTTGTCATTTTGCATTGTTTAAGTGCAGAAAAAAAAGGCCATTCCATCAGGAGTGGCCTTTTTTTTCCCTGAACGTCCCTGAATTTTATTTATTTGTAACCGAAATACGTAAATCAGGACACTTTCTTTTAGACGCCAAAGCCGGACTAACCAACCGGTTTTTGGTTGTTTTTTGAAAAAATGTCTTATGTAAAAGCCAAGCCCGATTATTATCAAATCTCCGGGCTTGGCTTTTATCATCAACCTCCTGCAACAGGAGGAAAAATCGCCATATATCCATCTTCTTTAATGGGAACCGCAAGCATGGCATCAACTTTCCCGTCAACCCCATCGACGATAAGAGCTGCAATTTCCGGCGCGGTGATACCCAAACTATCGATGACATCCTGTCCTGTCATTCCCGGGGTATAATCCATTTCGACGATCTTCCCTCGGCCCTCCCGAAAATTTGCAAATAATTTTATTTTGATTGACATGTTTCCTCCTAAAACGAAAGGGACGATCAAAGATCGTCCCTTAAATTTATTCTATAATAAACCTAATTTTTCAAGACGTTCTTCCGTTGGAATACCATCTTCATCCCAGCCGCGTTCTTTGTAGTACAGTGGCAGCAATTCATCCAGTTTATGAACCCAACCTTTTGTTGGTCCATCTGGCATTGCTTCTTCTAATAAACGTGGTGGCAAGGTATCTTCTTCTGGTGAAATACCAGCTTCTAAATTAAAGAGTTTTTCCAGATTCCAGATTCGTTCACCAGCTAACAAAACATCTTCAGCCGTCCATTCGGTTCCCAGAACCTCGTTGAGCATGTCAGCATATTGCTGAGCACCCAAAGCAAATGAGGTGAACAGACATAAGCCAGTGGAATCGATAACTGCAGTCAGATCCTGGAATACTTTTGCCCATACTTCTTTACCTGAGAGATCAAAACGATCCAGTTTTTCGGGTAAACCAAGGATTTCAGGAGAAATCAGGTAGCCACGAACATGGCATCCACCACGGTTGGAGGTTGCATATTGAAGACCCATCCCCTGGATTCCACGAGGGTCATATGCTGGCAAGTCTTGTTTCTTAACCGACATGGAGTATTCAGGAACGCCAAAGAAATCAGCCAATCGGTAGGAACCACGGGCCAGTAAATCACCAAAGCCTTCTCGATTCCCCATTTTTTTGAGCCAATGAACGACTGACTCAGCGTTTCCGAATTTTAGGATCACATCATCATCAAGCATTTCGTCAGTGATATAACCACGTTGGTACAATTCCATGGCAGCAGCTAAAGTCGCACCAGCAGAAATGGTATCTAAACCCAGTTCATTACACCAGTAGTTCGCATCGATAACCACTTCCATATCGTCGATACCTAAGTCACCTGCAAACACCCAGAGGGTTTCATATTCAGGTCCACCGATGCCATCAGGACTCTTATCGCTTTTGACCCAGCGACCACAGCCAATTGGGCAATGATGACAAGGATTACGCTTGATCAGATATTTTTCAGTCATGGTTTCGCCGCTAACAGCTTCAGCGTCCGGATCCTGACCGCCCTGGAAGTTATTAGTTGGATAAACACCATGTTCATTGATAATATTAACCAGGACAGCGGTTCCATAGGTTGGTAAACCACCACCCGTAACGCCATTCTCTTTTAACATTGCACGGCATTCTTTAGTAACTGCTTTTAATCCTTCTACATTGGCAATTTCCGGTTTTAAATTTCCTTTAACAGTAATAGCTTTTAAGTTTTTCGAACCCATTACTGCCCCAACACCGGAGCGACCAGCAGCTCGATCTTTTTCATTCATGATCGCTGCCATTTGAGACAGCTTTTCACCAGCTGGACCAATCGTTAATACCTTTGAGCCTGGTTGTTTTTCAGCCAGCAAATCACTGGCTTCTGTGGTGTATTTCCCCCACAGATCCAAAGCCGGTAAGATCTCTACCTTGTCTTCATCAATATTAATGTAGACCGGGAGACTGGCTTTCCCTTCAATGATAATGGCATCATAGCCAGCATACTTCAGGTAGGCGCCCCATTCTCCACCAGAGTTTGAAGAAGCAATACAGCCTGTTAGCGGCGATTTTGTAACGACCATGTACCGACCACCGGTAGGTGTCGCTGTCCCCGACAACGGACCATTGATAAAGACAATCTTATTTTCTGCGGCAAAAGGATCAACCTGTGGATCAACCTCATCCATATACAGCTTTGTTCCTAAACCACGACCACCAATATATTTTTTTGCCAACTCAAAATCCAGATCTTCAGTTGTCACTTCATTGGTCGTCAAATTGACACGTAAAATTTTTCCCATGTAACCAAACATTTCGTACGCCTCCTAAATTTTATTTATTTGTAACCACTATCATTATACCCAAATAGTATCCGTTATTCAATGGGTTAAAGGAAAGATAATCACAAACGCAAAAATTTATAGCAATTTTAGCTTACCAAGGCAAAATTTGATCATTTTTTGAGCATATATTTTCTCATTCTACCAAACCAATGGTTTTTAAGATGTTATACCCCAGTCGTCGCTCCTGACCTTCAAAAGGATAGGCGTGCATAACAATCATTGGATTAAAATTCAACTCAATAATTCCGAAACTTGAATCGGGATTGCAATAGTCTTCCAAAATAATATCAATGCCACAGAATTTCGCTCCAAATGCTCTGACCGCTTTTAACGCAATCTCTGAAAAATAAGGGTGCATTTTCTGTGTAAAATCGATACTGTCTCCACCAGTGCTGATATTAGAATTTCCGCGTAAAAAAATCATTTCATTACTTTTGGGGATTGATTGACTGGTTAAACCCTGCTTATTAAGATACATGAGCGACTGATCGTCCAGCACAATTTTCTTTAGCGGGCTGGTTTGGCCATCGCCCCGGTAAGGGTGTTGATTTTTTTTATCAATCAGTTGCTGGATCGAGGAAACGCCATCGCCAACCACATTCGCCGGGCGACGATGAAGCACGGCCACCACCTCATCTCCCATCGTCAAAAAGCGGTATTCAAGACCTGGTAAATAGTCTTCTATTAGAATCGTGTTATCCTGTTCAAACGCAATCCGAGCCCCTTTTAATAGTTCATCAAGGGTTCCGCCCTGATCAAAAATACTGATTCCCAATCCGAAGTTGGTGGATTTTGGTTTAATCACAACGTTTCTTCCAACATATTTGATTAGTTTTTTCTTTGCTTCAACGAAAGAAAAAAATTCTTCCCCATTCGGAACTGGTAGTCCATTCTCCTGAAGAATTTTTTTTGTGACCACTTTATTCTCCATGAGCAACGGGGTGATATAATTATCCACACTTGTTTTTGTCGCTTGTTTTACATATTCTCGGCGGCCATTTTTTTCCAGCCGCACAATGTTGTCCGCGGCATCCATGGGAATTACTTTTATCCCCCGAGTCAAGGCTTCTTTTATTAATACCTGCGTTGACATTTCCCAGTTTTCAAAACCTTTCAGGCGGTAGTGATCTGCATCTGACTGTCTTTTATAATCTTTAGCGATTTTTAGATTCGCATCAAGACAACCGTTTTCCTGCATTAACAATTTCAAGCGGTAGGCATAGGTCGTTTCTGGCTGTCTGACCCGGCTTTGCATTTCTTTAATACACTGATCCTGTTCTAAATTCAAATATTTATTGATCTCCGCTACCTTTTCCAAAATATCCTCAGCCCAGGCTGTTTTAAGCGTCCAATGGCGATGATCGAGCAATTCCAAATCCGGTTCCAGCCCACGTTCAGCGACCGTCACCTCATTGATAAGGGCTTCCTGCTGCCAGGTCTCAAAAAACTCTTCTCCTTCCAATAATAAAAAGAGCATAAATATATTCATGAATTCCAGATCTATTTTTGCGATGCCACATTTATCAAAGACATTGAGATCGATGGTGCGGATCTCCAGATATTGGATACCTTCTTTTGCCAAGGAGTCCAGTACATTTCGATAATCTTTTGGTTTTAAGCGGATCTGGGCATACAGCTCTTTTGCTTCAGAAATGTCCCCCCGTTCAACAAACTCATTGATGCTCCGAATATAGTCCTCAATCGAACTATAATCCGGGTAAAGATCTATTTCATTTTTATAGCCACTGCAACTACCATTTCGGGCAGAGGTTCCGCCAGGGCTGAGAAAGGTCTCATTACCACAGTCTCCCATGCATTGCAAACATTCCTCAATGTATGAATTATGGAGACCGGGCGTACAGCCCATTAAATAAATAATTAGCCAGCGATAACGTAAAAAATTGCGTAAGACCTTTAAATAAATTCGATCTTTAAAATCTTTATAGCTCTCCTGCGTACCCAGTTCCTGCCAGATGGTTGTTAGAAATTCCTCGCCAAAAGAAAAGTTATAGTGGATACCGGAGATCAGTTGTCGCTTGCCACCATATTTAACCATCAATTTTTCCCGATATGCCCGGGCTTTTTTCCCTTCTTCCCCCTGATAAGAGGCAATCGGGATCTGGTTGTCATCAGGAATACTACATGGCATCGAGTATGGCCAAAACAACTCCTTATTCTCGCCAATCTCACCAATAACAATATCAGTAAGTGCTTCAAGAAAATCATAGGTTTCGTCTACTGAATAAAAAACCGGTGTAACCAGTTCAATTTGACTTTCCGAGAAATCGGTAGTAATATAAGGATTTTTAAGTTTATCGCCAAAAATCGGCGGATGCGGTGTCAATGCCAGTCTTCCCTGTGGTGTCACCCGGAGTCCTTCTCTTTCTACTCCAAACCCAGCCGTTAAAATACTTTCTGGTGTCATTCTATTTTTTAATATTTCAATCATGCTCATAGCCTTTCCGTTGTTGTACAGCTAAATCGGTGTGAACTGTACAAAATTTTTTTAATTATACCATAAAAAAGATTAATTCTAACTAACTATTTCCCTTTGATTGCTAGGGAATAATCATTATTTTTACCTAATCGCGATCATTCTATCCAGATTTCAATACTTATTTGCTTAAAGTATTGACAAACAAAACAGAAGATGTTAGACTCTACTCATTGAGTTAGAAGTTGCTAACTCAATTTTTGAAATTATTTTGTTAGTTATTGCTAACCAATCAGGAGGAAAACCATGCTTCTATCAATGGCGACACCCGGAGAAAAAAATTACATCAAAAAAATCACCGGAAAAGATACCACCCATCAATTTCTGGCAAGCCTCGGTTTTGTCGAAGGAGCTGATGTCACGATCATATCCGAACTTTCTGGCAACATTATTTTAAACATTAAAGATACCCGGGTTGCCATCGATAAGAACATGGCCAACCGCATTATAATTTAAGGAGATCAACATGAAAACACTCAGAGCTGTAAAATGTGGGGAATCCACTAAAGTTGTAAAACTCCATGGCACCGGACCGATCCGGCGCCGGATCATGGATATGGGCATCACCAAAGGTGTTGATGTCTTTGTCAGAAAGGTCGCACCCCTGGGTGACCCCATCGAAATCACCGTGCTTGGTTACGAACTGAGCATTCGTAAAACTGATGCTGAGCTGATCGAAGTTTTTTAACCGCTTCAAAGAAAAAATAATTTAGCAGCCATGGCTGTTAAATTTTTGCCCAAAATGTTAGGCAATGCTATCAAATTAACGAGGAGAACTTATATGAATTTAAAAATTGCATTAGTTGGAAATCCCAACTGTGGAAAAACAACCATGTTCAATGCGCTCACCGGCAGTTCCCAGTATGTGGGTAACTGGCCGGGGGTCACGGTTGAAAAGAAATCCGGCAAATTAAAAGGCCACAGCGATGTTGAAATCATCGATTTGCCTGGTATTTATTCGCTGTCCCCCTATACCCTGGAAGAAGTGGTATCCAGAAACTATTTGCTAAACGAAAAACCCGACGTCATGATTAATATCGTCGATAGCAGTAATATTGAAAGAAACCTCTATCTGACAACCCAGTTGCTGGAAACTGGTATTCCGATGATTCTGGCCCTGAATATGACCGACATTGTCAAAAAGCGTGGTGATCTCATCAATATCAAAGCGCTTGCCAAGCGGCTGGGTTGTGAAGTAATGGAAACCTCTGCTGTTAAGAGCGAAGGATGTGCTGAACTGGCCGAGAAAGCCATTTCCCTTGGCAAAAGCAGACAGAAGTCAAAACCACTGCCGATTTTTTCAACTGACATCACCAAAACCTTAGGTCAAATTGAATCCATCATTAAAACCAAAAGCACCACCGAACATCCGGATTTTTATGCCATCAAACTTTTTGAGCGTGATGAAAAAGCCATCGAACAGCTTAACCTTTCAGATACGGTAATGGCTGAAATTACGGCACTTACCGTATCTTGTGAAGAAGCCATGGATGATGACAGCGAAAGTATCGTTACCTCAGAACGCTATCAGACCATCGGTCGCATCGTTTCGGATACAATCAAAAAGAAAGCCAGCACCGGCATGACCCCCTCGGACAAAATCGATCGGATTGTAACCAATCGCTTTCTGGCCTTACCTATTTTTGCCGCTATTATGTTCTTAATGTACTTTGTCTCCGTTACCACGGTAGGTGCCTGGGTAACCGACTGGACCAATGACGTGCTCTTTGGCGAAATTATTCCCCCGGCTGTAGAGGCACTTCTTGTTTCCTGGGGTACCGCTGAATGGCTGAATTCACTGATTCTTGATGGCATCATCGGTGGTGTTGGTGCGGTTCTCGGTTTTGTCCCCCAGATGTTTGTCCTGTTCCTCTTCCTTGCCATTCTTGAGGATTGCGGTTACATGGCCCGGGTTGCTTTTATCATGGATCGGGTCTTTCGAAAATTCGGTCTGTCCGGCAAGTCATTCATACCATTGCTGATTGGAACCGGCTGTAGCGTTCCCGGAATTATGGCCTCCCGAACCATTGAAAATGAGCGGGACCGCAAGATGACAATCATGACGACCTCCTTTATTCCCTGCTCGGCCAAGCTGCCCGTGATCGCCCTGATTGCCGGTGCCTTATTCCCCGGATCGGTCTGGGTTGCACCGTCGGCCTACTTCATCGGGGTAGCAGCTATCATTGTTTCCGGTATCATTTTAAAGAAAACCCGGGGCTTTTCCGGTGATCCGGCCCCCTTTATTATGGAACTGCCCGCATATCATGTCCCCGGTGCTAAAGGGGTTCTGATCCACATGTGGGAACGGGGTAAATCCTTTATCAAAAAAGCCGGTACCGTTATTTTTGTGGCCAGTATCACCATCTGGTTTTTGTCAAGCTTTAACTTTGCTCTGGAAATGGTCGACACCAACGAATCGATTTTGGCCGCCCTTGGCATGATCATTGCGCCGGTCTTTATTCCCCTCGGTTTTGGTACTTGGGAAGCGACTGTTGCCACCATAACTGGTCTGATTGCCAAAGAAACAGTAGTCAGTACCTTTGGCGTCCTCTTTGGTTTTGCCGAAGTGGCCGAAGATGGTGCCGAACTGTGGCCCCAGCTGCAAATGGCCTTTACCCAGATGGCAGCCTTCTCGTTTTTGGTTTTTAATCTGCTCTGTGCCCCCTGCTTTGCTGCCATCGGCGCGATTCACCGGGAAATGGGCAGTGCCAAATGGACACTGATTGCGGTGGGTTATCAGACCGCATTTGCCTATACCATCGCCCTGATCATTTATCAATTGGGACTGTTTTTCACTGGTGGTGATTTTGGTATCGGCACCGCTGCTGCGATCCTAATGATTGCTGCCCTACTCTATCTGCTTTTTAGAAAACCAGTCAGCAAAACAAAACAAAAACAATTGATATCGGTCAAAGAAATCTAACCTTTATCCTAAAAAAGCCAGACGCGAATGATGATCATTTTCGTCTGGCTTTTTTAACTCTTTTTTCTACAACCCCAACTCTTGTTTGAGTTTAGTCAATTCCTCATCCACCGATGTATTTCCGGTTTCGCCATACTTTTCTTCCAAAACTTCGGCAGGGTCAACCGGCTCAATATTCAGTTCGGCCATGGCATTAGCCTCATCCAGCATCCGGTCGGCCTTTTCTTCCATTCGGGTAAAGGCATCCATGGCATCCTCGGTTTGATTGGCTGAGCAGCTGGCTTGATTGATGATTTCCTGGGTTTTGGCAATCGACACCTTGGACTTGATCATGGTTCGACGGGCCTGCAGGGTTTGGATATCGGAAGCCAGTTTATCATGCATCTGTCGCATCTTCATGGCATTTTCATGAGCTGCGGCATAGACATCCAGCAGTTCAGCATCACGGTTTTCCAGTTCCTGTTTTTTTGCGAGAAAGATCCGGGCATCGCCCTCGTTCCCAGCCACCAGCGCTTTTTTGGCCAACTCGGCATACTTTTCCACCTCAGCCTTGTTATTGTCGAGCAACCGTTTCGTACGGGTTTCTTCGCCCATTACTTCAGCAGTACTTCGCTTCACTTCGGCCAAATCCTCGAGCAGATCAATTAAATACTGATCAATCATCTTCGCCGGATCTTCCATCTGATCCAGAAGATCGTTAATGTTGGCCCGGATAATATCACCGAATCGTTCTAAAATTGCCATTTTTTTCCTCCTTTGAATTTTCTAATCAGTTTTTATCCTGATCGGACGGATTATCCTGATATTTCTTCGCCAAATCTTCAATTTCCACATCGTCAAATTTTTCCAGCGGGGTACTCAGTATTTCGGCGGTACGCTTATCCTCGAGATTCTTCTGCTTTTTGGCATGGCGCCACCAGACGAATAACAGAATGGCTAATATTACCACTGCAAATACAATTCCAATGGTCGTCATGGCTGCGATCCATGGTGACCTGGTAACGGTCATGATCCGGTCAGCCGCATCTCGGAAGGCGTTACTGAAGAACTCCTCGTCAGTGAGATTGCTGTCGTAATAATTGCGGTCAATGTAATCCAGCAAGATATCAGCCGCCTCCCGATCGATAACTGTTTTGGCCTGAGTACCGGCCACATAACGATCCATGTAAAAATCATTATACTCATAAAATACAAAGAGCAGATGGGCTTCATCCGTAAACAACTGATCATAAAGAGCATTTGCATAACTGTCCAACTCACTTTCGGTGGGGTGATACGAACCATTGATGTTATCAATTATCACCACATACGGTTGTACCCCGGTTTTCTGATAAAAGTATTTTAGCCCTTCCTCCATTTTTGTCTGATTTTTAATCCATCCCAATTCGTCGCGATAATATTCCGTTTCGTTGACCGAACCCGCTGGCAGTGGCTGCCGATTGATGGTTGATTTAGTGACTTCTGCGGGACCTGTTATGACGGATGCCACGAAAGCCCCGATAATCAGCACCAGAATCAGCACAATCAGTAGAATAATGATAAAACCGCAGCCACAGCCCACCGGTCCGCCGCTGCCGCCGTCGTGATTGCCACCCCCGGGAGTACCCCCTGAACTCATTCTGGTGCCACTGCCAAACAATCTACTCCCCGAACTGCCCCCGGAACTGCCAAATGACCCCCAGGAACCACCGCCACCACTGCGGTGACTGCTCCCGATGCCACCGCTGCGACCACCGCTACTGCGGCTCCCGCCACCTGAACCGCCACTGCTGCGGCCACCTGAACCGCCACTTCTTCCCATGATACCCCTCCATTTATTTGCGCATTGTTACAATGGTTTTCTACCCCAAATGCGACCTTTCATTCATCATTGAACGTTGCAAAAAAAGAAGCACTAACGATCATTTTCTGATAAAATAAACAGATAAAAAAGCTTTACCAAGGAGAAAAAACACCAATGACAAAACAAAAAGAAGTGAAAACCAATGCCATGCGCATTTTGGATAAATTAAAAATTGACTATACCCACCAAAGTTATGAATGCCATGAATTTGTCGACGGCTTGCAGACTGCCGATCTGCTGAAGCTGCCTTATGAACAGGTCTATAAGACCCTGGTGACGGAAGGAAAGAGCAAGAATTATTTTGTTTTTGTGATCCCCATCGATAAGGAGCTGGATATGAAGAAAGCCGCCAAAGCGGTTGGCGAAAAAGCGGTGGCAATGATTCATTTAAAAGACCTGACTGCGATCACCGGCTATGTCCGGGGTGGCTGTACCGCCATTGGCATGAAAAAACAGCTTAAAACCGTCATTAACGACACCGCCAAAGAGCTGGACACCATCTACATCAGCGGTGGAAAAATCGGATTGCAGATTCAGTTGCGCCCCGATGATTTCTGCACTGCGGCAGCGGCTGTTTATGGGGATATTATTACATCCTAAACCGCAATATGTTTTAAAGGATATTTTTCGGACGTTCAACTGCGCTGATTATTCAATCGGTGGCGATGATACGCCGATGTTCTTATCGGTGCTTTTAAAATTGGTTTGCTGATAACTATCATCTTATCAGAAAATTTTAAGCTGGATCTAGTTTCTTACTTCATCGATTTACCCTTTCTTTTATGAGTTGTTCCTGTGTATCCGCTAAGTTTTGATAACAATGGAAACGGGCAATCCCATCTTGAACCGATACTTTGCAGATCGATCCAAGCTCATCCAAGTGATTCAGAATCACTTGATACACCGGTTCCCCATGCTTCGTTAGAAATTCATCCTGGAGGATTTGAATAATCCGATCCGTTGACATCCCTTTGCGGTAGGGACGATCCTCTGAAAGGGCCGTGAATATATCAGCATAGGCAATGATATCCATCTCCTGAGAAATGCCGTCATTGACCAGATTCAAGGGATAGCCCGAACCATCGTGATTTTCATGATGACCGGAGGCGCACTCAACGATCCCCTCTAAGCCTGAGATGTGTCCCAAAATAAGATTCGTAAAATAGGCATGGGTTCTGATGTCAGCCCGTTCCGCTTCTGACAGCCGTTCTTTTTTTTCGATAATTTCAGTTGCAACGGCAATTTTACCCAAATCATGCAGCAATCCGGCCACTCTGATTTTGCGGCATTCTTCCTCAGAATACTCCATTCTTTCGGCAATGGCATAGGCCACCTGACTCACGCCGACCGAATGGGCAATGGCAAATTTGCTTCTGGAATCGATTATTTTTGAAAGAGTCAGGGCAAATTCCTCCAATAAATCCATGGTCAAGTCAATCTCGTAGCGCCTGGAAATTCCTAATTTAAGAATTTTTTCCATTTCCCAGTTATCAATATCCAATCAGAAAGAATCCTTCTGCGCCTGAATCAGATAAGCTGCCATCACCTCGGGGTGAAAGACAGTGCCATTATAAGACGCCATTTTGTCGATGATCTGTTGTTTTTGTGCCAAAATTGAACGATCCGGCTGTACCAGAATATCCGTCCGATCGGCCACATGCAAAATATAAGCTTCCAGCGGCACCGGGCCCAGTTCCGGAACATAGGTGTTGTCCAGATCATAATGCCAATGATGATAAAAGATGATACGAGAAATTTTTTCAAAGGGTGAAAATGACGACAGCATATAACTGCCTAAGCTGCTGTGCGGAAAAGGGTTCTCCACATCCATCTGAATCAGACTGTCTCTTTCACTGATGGTCAGGGCGCCAATATCATGCAAGGATGCTGCAATAATCAGATCACTCAGGCGGTCCGCTGATAACCCCATCTCAACGCCAATATGAAAAGCGGCAATGGCCGTTCGGCGGTGATGGTTCTTAAGCAGATAATTGTATAAATCAATTGATTTAGTAAAAGATGTAATCAATTCTTTCAACGTTATATTCATAAACCAGTCTCCCATCAGGTTGCGATCTTTCCTATTTATTATTCGCGCTGATGAAATCCGTTACGCATTTCAATCAACACTCAATCCGGCAACACCAGCCATGCCGGTTTCGGCGGACTGTGCCACTTGATTTATTTTAATCGGCTCTTTCTTGTTTATCTTAACCCCCTGTCATCAACGGTAAAGCATTGGTCTTGATAATTTTAACAAATTACCGTCTGTCAAACAAATTTAATCAATTGCTTATTATATGAGCATTATTGCCGGGAATAAACAGGGGGGTTTTGAATTTAATTTAAATTCACTGTAACAACGGAATTCTCTGTCATAAAACCAGAAAGCCGGCTGATCTTGCATCGATCAACCGCCCGCCTATATTATTTAAGTATAAAAATTGCTACCAGCACCAAGGCCTCGTCCCGCAATTGCTTCGTTGTAGCGTTTTTTAAAAAATCTGGCCGATTAATACCAGCGTGCCATTTTTTAGCAGAATAAAAATTCCCAAACCAATAAAGACCACCGGCACTAAAATATGCTGGTATGTTTCCATTCTTTTTCGGATCACGGGATGGGTGGCCAGCTTCAGGCTGATCAAACACCACAGCGCTGTCAGCAATCCAAAGATCAGCACCGTTAACAGCATCAGGATAAACAGGTCATCAATATTCGTGCTGACAAAGGCCGTAACCGCCATCAAAATCGTACTAATCAATCGTTTTTATTTCCGCCGGAATCCACATTTTCGGGTTGTAATTAAGGGTATATTTATATTTTGAAACATCATTGCCACCGAGATCTTCCACCACATAGGTCACGTTGTCACTTAATCCGATGAAGTGTTTTTTGTAACTGCCGTCTTCGTCTTCAACAATCACTTCCAGCTGATTGTCGGCGGTGTCGGCGGTGATTGACATCTTTCCGGTCATTTGAAACAAGACGTCGCCCTCAATGCAATTGATCACCGTCAACTGCCTGATCACATTGAAGTTGTCGGCCTGCTGGGACAAATTGTAAGAAACTTTCTCGGCTTCGCTTTCGCAGCCAGTAAGCATTAATAAACCAAATAGGGCAATAAAGATTGCTGTTTTTTTCATCATTCTGATCCTTTCAGCTGTTCATTTTATAAAACCGGTTACTGGGGCTGACCAAGCAGCGGCCATTTTTCGGTATCGGTAAAGTGGTCCACCAGGGTGTGGGCATTTGTGATGATCTGTTGGTCAAAATCCAAATAGTTCAGCAGGGCAATGGCATTTTTGAATATTACGGCTGAAAAAGGTTCTTCCGCAAAAACCCGTCATCCAGACTTTGAATGTGGATCGTACATCAATTTAGCCGTCAGTAATTTTTGACCGCATCGACCATACATGGTTCGTTTTATCATTTTGAGTTTGTTGTTAAACCCTTCCACAAATCCGTTTGACAAATCACTCACTACCGCATTTTCAACCGCTTCAAGATCTTTTTCCAGACCGGTTGCAAATATTGCCAGCGGCTTCAGCTCAGATTCTTTGTATCGATCAATGAACAGATACAGCTGGGGCAGACTTTTTTCTTTGAAAACCCGGCGGAATTCCTTGACGCATTTGTAGAGCTTTCAGATAATTGGATAATTTACCATCAGATAGTCACGGTGTTTGGGTAAAATATCTTTACTCATCCAGAGAAACCGGAAGATTTCTCTCCGGGATAGATGATCAAACTTATTTAACTGTTTCTTACGTTCGATGGCTTCAATTGATGAGCTTCTGTAAACAGCGATTTCAATACCCTGGTTTTGAATCAGTTTGTTCATGTAATCATAGGCCGCAGTCATTTTTCCCGGATAGCCCTGTTTTATGATCTCACGATAAATGTCCTTACGGATCATCCCGACACTCAGTGATTTTACAATGTAATCATAATAGCGATCCGCACAGCTCTGTGGTTCCCGACAACATAATGCGTCAAAATCTCCGTTCATATAATTATGAACAGTTTTGCGACTGCACTGGAGGAACTTTGCCATTTGGCTGATGCTGAAACCGGCACTGGTATACTCTTTGACTGCGTTATACAGTCGAATGCGCGCTTTCATCGTATCTGAGTGGTTTTTCATAACAATCATTTTTTTTTAGACTCCTCCTTCGCTGTTTGATTTTCTTCCGGTGATTGAAAATCCGCCGGGATCTGATCAATCGGTATTTTTATATCCGCCGGCACAGCTGATTTGAGTGCGTTCTGAATGCCCTCCTGCAGATTCTGATGCAGATGGAACCGGTCTGCAATCTGCATGGCGTCAGGGAGGATTTCCCCAATGGCGAAAGCATATGTCCCGGCTCTGTCTCTGGTGATGCGCTTGACCTGTTTGTTCTGCTGTAGCCAGGCCTTGAGCGTATTGCTGTCACGTCCATTAAGAATGGCAACCGGTTTGTGAGTGGCTTCGTCAACGATCACTGTACCATAGCGGTTTCTTTTCTTGAAAGCAAAATCGTCGATGCCGATTGTCTCGCCACAAACTGGAACCGGCTGAGCTTCATAACGTTCTGTAAGAAAGCGAATCACACTGTCGCCACTGATATGCAGATTCATCGCCTGGCAGATCCGTGCACACCCTTCACAGCTCGTTTCCATTGCCAGCATACAGATGAAATCTTCACATCGTTGAGTCATCCGCCTGTTTGCGTTGAGAAAGCCATTAAATGTTTCTGCAACGGTTATCACCGGGCAAGCTGCATTTTTACATAGATACTCATGGGCTTTAATTCTGAGCTGGACATTTTTCCCAAGTATGGGCAGATCCTGAACTTTTCTTATATAGGTGCCGTGAGAATGCTCAAGTGTCTGATGACATTTGGGACAGATGCAGAATCTACTCACTGATTTCATATGGATAACAATTTTTTCGGTTTCAATTACTTCGGTGATCTTTAAAACATCGGTTGGAAAGAAATGATCCAAAATCAGTGTATTTGGAGAATCCATTTTTACACACTTCCTTTCTATTTGATGCTTCTATTATATCACTTCAGCTTTAATAAACGGTTTAGTTAACGGCTTTTTGCGGAAGAACCAAATCAAGCCGAAATATTCAATTTTTGGTCCGGGCCGGGCCGGGATGCAATTGATAATCAAAGCTGATGCTGTCATCGGTAATGGTTTCCTGAAAGTGATAATTGGCGTAACGGGCGGCCAGAATATTGGTGAGTTCGATATCATGGGTGGCAATCAGGCACAGGCAGTTCTTTTGATCCAAATAATCAAGAATGGCCGATGAAGCGGCGATCCGCTCGATGGTGTTGGTGCCTTTTAAAATCTCATCAACATGTATCGAGTGTTGGGAAGAGTTTTTAGACATTTAAATTCCAATATGGCGTAACTCTCATTTGACACCGCCAGCGAAGCCCTGGTTGTTTCCATATTTAAATTCCAATATGGCGTAACTCTCATGTTGAATGGTTGACAAAGAAACAAATGAAAGACCATTTAAATTCCAATATGGCGAAACTCTCATGGTTTGCGCTGGCAATAGTAAAGGTGCTAAACCTTAATTTAAATTCCAATATGGCGAAACTCTCATCGGTAACTTTCCGGGGCTCCAAGGGGCAGCGCCCCAATTTAAATTCCAATATGGCGAAACTCTCATCAAAAATACGATCATAATTTTCCATAATTTTCCGTTATTTAAATTCCAATATGGCGAAACTCTCATTACTGGTAGCATTTGGCAAAAAAGACTGTTTTTTGCAAGTACTTTTTG
>NZ_DJGY01000004.1:0-19034 GCF_002435675.1 Acetobacterium sp. UBA5834
TGAGGTGGGTCAATTCACAGTGTCAAATTTCTATGCTTCGGTGTCAATTAAACCAGGATCTTTCTTTCGAGGTGGGTCAATTTTAACCGTTAATGGTGGGTCAGTTTTAATTATAAATCAATAAGTGCCACAAATATTTTCTCCCCAAATTGCCGTCAGTGCCGACAGTTGTGTCAGGCGAATTTAAGTTGTGATCGTTCCGGACTCCAGAGCCAATCGATCTGACGAAAGCGCCATTCAATCCAGACAGGAGTGCCAGTCGATCCGATGTCAGAGCCACCCAATCCGGACTACAGTGCCAGTCGATCTGATGTCAGAGCCACCCAATTCGGACATGGTACCAATAGTTTCGGTGTCAGATTCCAATGATAGTTGTCACCATTGTCGGTACTGTCGGGAAAAACGAATCAAACTAATGTGATCATCACCGCTTCCCCAGAAAAACGTTCCAGATTTCCCCACAATCATCGGTTCCCTGAATCAAACTCCCATCTTAAATAGATATTATAATTTTGAAGATCATTGGCTTAAGTAGTCAATGGTCTTTAATACATTTTTGGAGGAAATCAGTATGAAACTAATGAATGAGACGATGATTCCATTGAGATGTCATTGCTATTCAAGGATTGAGGTGATAAAATAAAGAAAAGAAAAACATGTTTAAAGGTATCACCTTCATTGTAATAAGTTACTGGTTGTGTTCGTGTGTTGTCAATTCGAAAAAAAATGAAAAAATAGTAGTGAACGTGAAAGGACAATAATAATGCCGACAATTAGTATGTTTTATGGAATTATCATTCGGATGTTTTGTGCGCCAGAAGAACATAATCCGCCACATTTTCATGCGTATTATGGGGAATACAAGGCCATTATTGACATTAAAACTTGTGAATTAAAAGAAGGCAATTTGCCAAAGAAACAGCTTAAGCTTGTTTTAGCATGGGCTGAGCTAAGACAGGAAGAACTACTTGCAGATTGGATGCTGGCAATGAATAGTGAGCTTCCATACAAAATTGATCCATTAAAATAGGAGGTCGAATAATGTATTTAGCAGTTATTGATGTAGAACCTTTAAATGATTATAAGTTACTCTTAACTTTTGAAAATGGTGAAAAGAGAATATTCGATGTCAGTCCATATTTGGATAAGGGTATTTTTCAAGAGTTAAAGAATGAGGAGAAATTTAAGACCGTACGTGTTAGATTTGACAGTATTGAATGGTGCAATCAAGCGGATCTTGACCCAGAGTTTTTATTCGAAAAGAGCAAAGCATGTTAGTAGCACAAGGGGACTTAGCACAAGGGGACGGTTCTATTGTGCACTTTGCTGGCTGAAAAATATTGAGCAAACTGTCTGGAAAAGATTTAGCTGGTGGCTCAGGTTTCCAGCTTTTGTCTGTTTCCAATTTGTTGGCCAGTTTTTGCCCAGCTAAACTCGCTGAAGAATTTGAATTCTCCAACCAGTCTATTTTTTTTCTCCGAATTGCCGTCAGTGCCGACAGTCGTGTCAGGCAAATTTTGTTCAAATGATTCCGGGCTACAGTGCCAGTCGATCTGATGTCAGAGCCACCCAATTCGGACATGGTACCAATAGTTTCGGTGTTAGTGTCCAATGATAGTTGTCACCATTGTCGGGACTGTCGGGAAAAAAGGATCAAACTAATGTGGCCATAACTGATTTTTCAGAAAATCGTTCTAGATTTCCCCACAATCATCGGTTCCCTGAATAAACCAACACTTCAAATACATATTATTACTTTGATGGTTGTGTCGAAAAATATAAATAACCAAAATATGTTGCAATGTTATAACTTAAGAGTTATAATTAAGTCATGATTGAAAGGTAATAAACGTGTATGTACAAAATAGAATTTTATTGTGACAAAAATGGTAAAGAGCCAGTGTTGCAGTATTTAGAAGAATTAGCAAGCAAAAATGACAAGGATAGCCGGATTAAACTGAATAAAATCAGAGACTACATGAAGATACTAAAAGAACATGGAACAAGAGCTGGTGAGCCTTATGTCAAACACATAGAGGGTGAAATTTGGGAATTAAGACCATTAAGGGATCGCATTTAATTTATTGGTTGGGATGGAAATCGCTTTATTCTCCTACATTATTTCATGAAGAAGGTACAGAAAACGCCTAAACGAGAAATTGAACAAGCGAAACGGAATATGAAAGATTTTGTTGAAAGAGTATTGAAAATGAGTAAAACAAAAGTAAGTCCCATTGGATCAAGCTGGGATGAATTTGAGAAAAGAACATTCACCCCGCAAGAAATAATGGAATCTGATTTGAGAGTAGCATTAATAAGCGAATTAATTCGCGCCAGAAATGATCAGGGAATCACTCAAAAGCAGTTGGAAGAAGCCAGTGGTGTTAAGCAACCCGTCATTGCCAGAATGGAAAAAGGCACAACTGATCCCCAATTAATGACCATTTTAAAAATACTAAGACCACTTGGCAAAACTCTGGCTATTGTGCCAATTGAAGAAAAACACCCTCGAAACATTCGTTTGAGAACATTTAAAAAAGGCAGCACATTCAGGCAAAAACCCATGAGATAAGTACAAATAGCACAAAGGGACGGTTCTATTGTAAATTGAAGGTGAGTGAGAATTGGATATGCCGAGAAAAGCACGAACGAGAAGTAGCACTGGGATCTATCATATAATCATGAGAGGAATCAACCGCCAAATTATTTTTGAAGATACAGAAGACTATATTCAATTCTTGGAGTCGCTAACTAGACAAAAAGAGACGAGTGGAATTGAAATTTATGCTTATTGTTTAATGAGCAATCATGTTCATTTGCTAATAAAAGAAGGCAATGAGGATTTGGGAACGGTATTTAAACGAATCGGATCTAGTTATGTTTATTGGTATAACTTGAAATATAATCGGCGAGGACACTTGTTTCAGGATCGGTATAAAAGTGAAGCCGTAGAAGATGATGGCTATTTTTTAACAGTAATTCGTTACATTCATCACAACCCCTTGAAAGCAGGTATTACAAAAGAGCTATCAGAGTATCGCTGGTGCAGTTATAACGAATACACAAACAGAAAAAATATTTGTAATGTTGAAACAGGGCTTGGAATATTTTCCAATGATAGTCAAAAGGCAATCGGTTTATTTAAAGAATTTAGCGCTGATAAAATTGATACCCACGTTTTAGAATATGATGATTACATTAGATGGAATGATTCGGAAGCAAAAGCGTTTATCAAAGATATTGCTTCTGTACAAAATCCGATTGAAATACAGAGCTTTAATAAGGAATTGCGCAACGATTTAATCAGGATATGCAAACAACAAGGGTTATCCATCAGGCAGATTGAACGCTTGACAGGGATTAGCTTTGGTGTTATCCGAAAATTATAACAAAACAACGGCTCCTAGAGACATACTCAAATTACTTGAGAAAAATGGATGGGTCGAAGAACGAATCAAAGGGAGCCATCATGTCATGAAGAAAAATGGTAAAACCGAGATTATCCCTGTTCATGGAAAAGACGTCCCAACTGGCTTACTAAAAACAATTCTCAAAAGGACAGGGCTGAAATAGCCTTGTCACCAATACCAAGGAGGTAATTAAAATGTTAAGTGCATACCCAGCGATTTTTCATGAAGAAGATGGTGCCTATTGGGTAGAGTTTCCAGATCTTCCTGGTTGCCAGACTGTTGGCGAAAGTATTGGTGAAGTGATGGAAGAAGCCCAGGAAGCTTTAGGGTTGTATCTGGCATCATTAATCGAAGATGAAGAAGAGATTAAGCCAGCTTCTGATATTAAAAGTATCGTTGCTGAAGATGATTCATTCACAAGTCTCGTCGCCTGTGATATAACTCAAGATGTAAAATCTGCTAGAGCTATGAAAAAGACCTTAACCATCCCCGATTGGCTCAATAACATGGCTGAAAAGAACAGCATTAATTTTTCTCAAACACTACAAAAAGCACTTATGGAAAAACTGCATATTGCATAGATGTTCTAGTTGATTAAATAGTAGATAAAGTAGGGTTAAAAGAGGTGTTAAATGGATTTAGCAAAAGTTATGTCAGATGGTCAAATCACCATTCCAATTAATATTCGAAAAAAAATGAATCTCAAAGAAGGTGACAAGGTGGCTTTCATTGAAAAAGACGGTTATATCGTGTTAGCTGATTCTGTCATGCTGGCTCTCGAACAAGTTCAGAATGCTTTTCAGGGAGAAGGGGAACGGCTTAATCTAAAAACAGAAGAAAACGTTGTGAATTTGGTTAAAGAAATCCGCGGAGAACGTCTTGAGGAAAATAAGAAAAATAAATTTGAGAAGAATTATCAGTATATTGACGGAATCCTAAAAAAATTAGACATTGAACTGATGTATCCAATAAAAAACAATTCTATTACAATATCTACTGGGAATGATCGACAAGTTCATATGATTCGCCTTGCTAGGCCACAGTTTTTGGCTCTCGCAAAACGTGCGGTAATGATAGAAATGAATGATTTTATTTGGCAGATGTCATTATTAAATTTGCATAAGAAGTTATTATTTTCGAAAATGTTTGTGACTCTTGAAGATATTTTTGGTCCAAATGATGAACAGGGGATTGGAGATGGCTATAAGTGCTCTTTTTGCTTTCATTTTTTACTGAGATTTTCTGATGAAAAAGAAAATCTTGGATATCTGATGATTGTTCACGATCTCAGAGGTGCTATAGATTATGAACTTGCAAAAATTATACCAATAAATGAAAATCTTGATAGAAGTAAGTGTTACAGTCCCTTTGAAGATTTCACAAAAGAAGAAATAAAATATATGATCAAAAATTGTTATGGATATCTCGAAGGCTGGTTTGAAGGTTATCTTGAACGTAAATACGATAGCTTTTTTTATAAAACTGTTGGTAGCGATTTAATAGTTTACGGATACAAAGATGGAAAATTTTTTGATAAAAGTTTTGACGATCAGGATGAATATAATGAGTTCATCAAGTTGATTTCAACTTCATATGAGGTGGAAAATGAAGGAAGTGAAAGAGTGGATTGAAACATTTGAGGATCGTGAGAACTGGAAACAGTTTTTATTGAGTCATTCTAAAGAAAATCTTTCGGAACTGATAATTGACAGAATGTTAAAAGATTTTAGCTTCAGAAGAGAAGTTCATTTGAAATTGGTGAAGAGACAACTTTCTGTAGAAGAGTCAATTGATGATTATAAAGAAAGCGTCACATGCGAAATTAGCAGGAAGATTCCCGATGTAGATTATTTAGTATTGCTCAGCAGTAAATTATTGGAGCATTCAGAAAATACAAACAGTCTCCTGGAAAAGTTGTATTTATATGTGGCTATAATTACAAGCCTAGATTTTGCTATTGATAGTGGGGCAGGTTATAAAAATGAGGACGAATACTTGCTTTTCGAAGTAATGGATAAAAGTCGTGATTTTATGCTGCATGCCATTGAGAATCAGTATCATGAATTGACAACAGGGCAACTAGCGATAGTATCAAATTATCTGAAAAAAGAATCTGAAAGATATCACCCAATTGACTTAGAAAACCGTATCAAAACAGCGTTTAAGAAAATGGATTCTATTTAGCTTTGAGATGGTGCATAATGATAGTAAAGTAATTTTGAATAACAAATTTTTCAAAGGCAGGCGAGAACATGACCAATGAGACATTTCAACAGGCAGTCTTGGAAAAACTGAATCTATTAGAAACGGATAATACATAAGGAAACGAGTTGTAGCATTCGGCAATTGAGTAGGGTGCTGGGAATCGGGAAACGAATAATCGAAAATACGATAAAAGAACAATAAGTAAGAATTTTATCACAGTTTCTTACTTTGGTTGGTTTAGAAACAGTGAATAGAGACGATTCGGGTTCTTCGGGACTCGGGTCGTCTTTTTAAGTTCTTGAAGTGGCTGGAAAATATGGGGGAATCTTTTCTCTCCAAATTGATTTAGCGTTTACAGCCGTGACAGGAGCGTTCCGGACTATAGTGCCACCCGATCTAACCAGCCAATTGCGACGCAGGTGCCAATGGTATCTGTGTTAGAATTTCAATATTTAAGAGTCTGTCAAACTTAGATTGCAAAAAAGGGCATTAAGGTGTAAAATTCTAAGGAGGAGCTAACATGAAGAGAAACATAAAACAAATATAAACGGAGGTACAATGTGAAAAAACTAAGGATAGGTATTATCGTAGGTATGTGCATGATGATCATGGGCTTGCCAACCGGTGTCTTTGCCGAAGAAACAGATACAACATCAGACATGGCTTTTGGTGTGGCTTACCGTACTCATATTGAAAACGAGGGCTGGACTCAGGGCTGGATGCACGACGGCAGCCTTTCTGGTTCAGAAGGCAAAGGTCTTCGTTTAGAAGGAATTGAGATTGAATTATCGGGAGATGTGCCGGATGGTTTAGGAATACAATACCAGACTCATATTCAGAACAAGGGCTGGTTCCAGGGTTGGGTGTCAAACGGTGATCTGGCCGGTTCTGTGGGAGAGGGTCTGCGGCTGGAAGCCATTGAAATCAAACTGACCGGCACAGATGCTGCGGATTATTCAGTCAAATATCGTACACATATTCAAAATCAAGGCTGGGCTCAGGGTTGGGTAGCCGATGGCGCTTTGTCTGGATCAGAAGGTAAGGGTCTGAGGCTGGAAGCCATTGAAATTCAAATTGTTGAAACCCCAGTGAAAATCGCATTTGATGCCTATCAGGCGGCTTTGGCAAATGTTAATGAAGCAGATTATACCAGTGCTTCCTGGACGGTGTATCAGGTTGTGGTGAATGCTAATGTTGTAACAAAAGCGGATATAGCCAATAAAATTACTGAAGCAACAATGGCCATTGAAAAAGCACAGCTGAGCCTGGTCAAAAAAGCAGACCTGACCATTTATAATGACGTGCTGGAAAGCGCTAAAGAAGCCGACTATTCGGCAGAATCCTGGGCGATCTATCAAGCTGTGGTAGAAGCCAATGTGGTAACCGAAGAAAACACCCAGGCCGAAGTGGATGCAGCGACTATTGCAATCATTAAAGCTCAGAAAAATCTGTTCAAACTGGCAGATTTAACAAACTATGAAGCTGCTTTGGCAGCCGTGACCCAGGATATGGTCAAGTCGGGTTGGACGGCATATAAGGCTGTGGTGGATGCCAATGTGGTTACAAACATGAATACCCAGACCGAAGTCGACGCCGCAACAGCTAAAATTTTGGCAGCGCAGAAGAGTCTGGTGCTTTATTCTGATTTAACAAATTTCAATAAAGCAATTGCTTTATATGTTCAGTATGGTCCAGATGCGGCTAATGCGCCATATACGTCGAGTACCTGGAATAGCTATACAGAAAAGTGTGAGAGCTACGGTACACTGACAGACGGTCAATGGGTATATGATGTGATTACCAAAGAAACGGCACAAGCGACGATTGATGCGGCGACGGTTGACATAAACAGCTATATTACAAAACTGATTGCAACTGCCGATCTGACGGCGTTTAATGCCGCCAAGAATATTAAAATCAGTGATGGCCCGTATACCACGGCTTCTTTTACAGCCTATAACAATAACAGCCAGGTCAAGGCTATTGTGGAAATTGCTGCCGATACCCTAAAAGGGTATGCTCAAAGTGTAGTGGACAGTTATACTGCAACTCTGATTGCCCTGCAGCAGTCGATTCTGGTTAAAGGCTCGGATCTGACTGCTTATAATGCGGCACTGACGGCAGTATCTCAGGGGAATTATACAGCGGCTTCCTGGTCGGCCTATCAAACAGTGGTGACGGCAAATGTGGTGACCCCCGATAATATCCAGTCAGCGGTCGATGCAGCAACAGCAAAAATTTTAGCGGCTCAAAACAATCTGGTTTATACCGGTGCTTATGTGATCAGCAAAGCCAAGATCAATTCAACTAATTTTGGGGTGCGCAAGGTTGGAGATAATATTCTGACCCGGGCGGCTGATATGATTACCGCAGCGGGAATCGATAAAACCGATTATACCATCACCTTTAACCGGATTGACAGCGGTACCGCAGTGATTAATCCGACCACGGGTTTAATCACCGATGAAGGCAATACGGTGGCAACGGTCACCTTTACAATCACTCCCCTTGATGGCGGTGCAGCTGGGACAACGGCCAATTTGGATATCTTCATTAATCCATAAAAACTAAACAAAATTGAATGTATAACTTATTTGTGCAATTGCTGAGGATGAAACAGCAATTGCACTTTTATTTTTATGAGAAAAAATACTAATAAATTGATTAAAAATGTCGATAATACATTCATGTACCATGAATATGTGCTATAATCAAAATAAACGCTTGCAATGCAAATATAAAAAGTTTTAAGGGGGAAAAAGGGATGATAAAACGGATCAATCGATGGCTGAGTATAATGCTGGTATTTATGATGGTATTGACATCAATGCCGCTTAATCTATTGGCAGAAGATGTGTCCATGAAAGTGGCGGCTCAAGAGATTTTCACCTGGACAGAGGTTGATGGTGGAGTTGAGATCACAGGCTATGATATAGGTAGTGGTGGAGCCGCTGTTGAAATTCCGGATACATTGGCCGGAAAAAAAGTCGTGGGCATTGGTAGCGATGTTTTTAAAGACCAGGTGATCACCAGCGTAGAATTTTCCAATAATCTGCTATATCTCAAAGAGGGGGCCTTCAACAATTGTGACGACCTGATGGAAATTGAACTGCCGACTTCCATGACCGATATTTATTCCAACTTAGGCAATCCGACCTTTGGAAATTGCGAAAAACTGGTGAAAGTCAGCATTCCCAAATCGGTAAAGATGTGGGGCTTTGGGATGTTTGCAGGCAGTCCGGTAGAAATATATGGCGTGAAAGATTCACCGGCTGATGACTATGCCTATGAAGCGGATCTCAATTTTCATGAGATTGAGTTTCTGACAGTGGATGATTTTCAAGTCTCACCGGCCAGTGAAATTGCTGTTGGCAATCCGATTACATTGACGGCAACTACGTCCGGAGGAGCCGGGGCAATCAGATACGATTATTTCTGGGATCGGATCAATATTGATAAAACGGAGTCCACCAATAACATTGCCAGCGATACGGCTTTGAGTTCAGTTGCTTTTACACCGGATACAGCTGGTACCTATACTTTTTATGTCAGAGCAAAAGATGAAAATGGCAAGACCGCTCAAAAGACGTATGAGAATATTATCGTGACCAATGAACCAGTGATTGCCGAAAATGGTTTTAAGGCCAGCAAGGCTTCGCCCCAATATTATGACAGTGAAATCCTACTGACGGTCGACACAGTTGCCAATACCGGCAGTGGTACACTCAACTATCGCTTTTACTATACCACTGGTGAAGAAACCCAGGTACTGGATGATTCAGTACTCCCCCAAGCCACCTTTAGACCGGATACCCCGGGCCTTTATAATCTTTATGTGGAAGTGACTGATCAGCAGGGACGGACGGCCAAAAGTGAGATTCTAAACTATAGCATTGTGGATGATCTGGCCATTAAATCATTTACGGCGTCACCGGATAATTCCCAGACCCATCCCATTGGCACGACCATTCTTCTGAATGCCGAAGGTTCCGGTGGGAAAACGGCCTACCAGTATCGTTTTTTTGCGATCTTTGAAGATGGCGGAGAAATACCAATTCAGGATTTTTCAACGGCAGCGACAGCCAGTTTTACCCCACTCAAGGCCGGCATTTATGATCTTTACCTGGAAATAAAAAATGGCAGTGGCAAAATTGTTTCCGAGATTGCTCCCGAAACACCGGCGATCATCGAAAACATGATAATTACTCCGGTTGTTACATTAACAGCAGCCAAAGATGATGGCAGCCCGGCCTATCCTGAGGATCAAGTCAGCCTGAATGCCAGTGTCTCCGGTATCAAGGACACCTATACCTATTCCTATGCCTATTCGCTTGATGAAGGGAAGACCAGGACCCCGATTGAAACCGGGATAGCGGAGACGGTCACCGATTTTCTTTTGCCTTCAGCCGGAAACTACCGCTTCTATGTCGATGTTATTGAAAATGGTGAAGTGGTGGCCCAGGCTGTATCGGATAATTATCCGGTACTGACCAGACCGTCAGCAACTCTGAAGTCAGACAAGGTATCGCCTCAAAACCGTAATACAACCGTAAAATTTACTGCCTCAGCCAGTGGTGGTAAGGGTCCTTATACTTATCAGTTTGCCTGTGACCGCGACGGTGAAGACATTTATCAGGGCGAGGCTGTGGCAACAAACACCGTGAGTCTGCCACTCAACGAAGCCGGGGAATACACCATCAAGGTGATCGCCCGGGATGCCAATGGCAAAGAAGCGGAGCAGGCAACTTTGGTTTATGAGATCCGCGATAATCCCCTGGCCCAGATAACAACCAATCCTGATCAAGAATTAACCCACTATGTCGGGGATGAAGTCATCCTCCAGGCGGATGTAGACGGCGGAACGGCTCCCTTTAAATATCGGTTTTATTATAAATTGGGCTCCAAGACGGTGGAATTGTCCGATCCCGATGTCAATGACAAGGAGGCATCGATCAGCTTTACCCCAACGATTGCCGGTAATTATAGCTTTATGGTTGAAGTGACCGATGATAACGGTTTAAAAACAACCGCAACGCAAACCGGCTACAAGGTTCTGGCAGCTGTGGCCACCAAAAGCTTTGTGACCGATAAACCATCTGGCCAGAATGTAAATACCCCAATCAAGCTGACAGCCAATGGCAGCGGTGGTAAAACACCCTATACTTACAAGTTCACCTATCAATTAAATGATGGCGGTCCGGTTGATGTCGATGAGAATGCATCGTCAACCACCAATACCGTATTATTTGAGCCAACCCAGGTGGGTACCTATACCTTAAATGTTGAAATAACCGATGATAATGGCAAGGGCCAAACCACCACCAAGACCATTGAAAATTACAAAATCGTCAACGGCCCGGTGATTGACAAAATCAGTGCCGTTAATAAAGCTGACCCGGAAACAGCAATTTACGTCAACGATCCCATTCTGATTACGGCAGCACTTAAGGATGGAACCGGAACCGGACCAATTCAATATCATTTTACCATTAAAAATGGCACGAAAGTCGTTAAGAGCGTGACACAGACTGATGTTAACAGCTTGGAGTTTACTCCGCAAACAGCCGGCACCTACAGTGTGACAATCGATGTGATTGATAATGATGGGCTGAAAGCGACCCAAATCCTGAAAAATGTGGTGGTGTTAAAAACACTGATGGCTGGGCTGAAAACGGACAAAGCTTCGGGAACGTCGATAAACAGTGCCATTAAGCTGTCGGCGACAGCAACCGGAGGGAAATCCCCCTATACCTATACCTATGAATGGGAGGATGCTTCGGGAAGTATAGGAAGCATCCCGGCAGAGCTGACCGCAAAAACAGCAGCGCTTACTTTTTACACCCCTGAAGATGTGGGCCTATATACCTTGCGGGTGATAGTAACCGATGCTAATGGAAAACAGGCTGTTTCGGAGATAGCCGGGTATCAGATCAAGAACCCGCCCATTATTGATGATTTCACGGTGCTGCCAGAGAAGGGCACAGCGGTTTATCCGGGTGAAGATATTTCACTAACAGCAGAAGTTCAGGAAAATTCTGGTCAAGCGCTGCTAAGCTATGCCTTCTATGTCAATGGCAGTAAGGAGAAGATTGTCGATGACGACAGTGATCCGACCACGGTGGTATATAAACCCTTATCGGGCGGCACCTATACCTTTGAAGTGGTAGTTTCGGATGGAGTCAGCAGTGTCAGCAAAAAAATAACCAGCTATAAGGTCAATACCGGACTGGAAGTGACCAGTCTTAAAGCCAGTAAAACCGATGGGGTGATCATTGGCGATACGATTCAGTTAACCGCGGCCGGCAAAGGCGGGGTTGCACCCTATACATATCAGTTTTCCTATGAAATTAAAGATGATGAGGAAAATGTAATCAAAGCAGAAACCGATATTTCGCCGGTGGACAATAAACTAAAAACCATTAGTTTTGATAAATTTGATCAAGTTGGCAATTATACTTTTTATGTCGAAATCACTGATAAAAATGGTATGGTCAGCTTAAACTCGGTTGAAAAGCATCTGGCAGTAACGGTAACAGACCCACCAATAATTACCGGTTTGGTGATAACCGATCCTGATGAAGAGGAAGAATTGAACAGTTCCTATGAAAAAGAAGAAATTAAATTAATCGCCAACAAAAAACCGGAGGCTGGTGGTGAGAATTTGACCTATAGTTTTTCCTACAAGGTCGGTTCAAAATCAGAGACCATCGATGCCGCCGATGTAACGGAGAATGTGGCCAGCTTCACACCGCCCGTCGCTGGGACCTACACCTTTTATGTCAGTGCCAGGGATGAGAATACTGGCTTGACCAGTGCCACCTATACCCGCAGTAAATTTGTGGTGCTAAAAACCTTCGGCGTTAAAAGCCTGAAAACCAGCAAACCCACTGGTCAGGATATCAATACCGAAATTAAACTGACAGCCACCCCGGATGGTGGACAGGCGCCGTTTACCTATGCTTTTTACCAGAAACTGCGAGAAGATAAATTGGATACAATCGATGAAACTGATTATGCGGCATGTCTGATCCCGAGCGATAAAACAAAGAATTATGCTACCTTTAAACCGGCAAGCGCAGGAACCTATATTCTGCTGGTGGCGATTACTGATGCCAAAGGCAATACTGCCACCGAAAGCATCGATTTTGATATCAACAATCCCCCGGTGGTGACTTTAACAACCGATCAAACCGGTCAACCGGTCTATGTCAAGGATACCGTTGAACTGACAGCCACGGTGGCTTCTGATACCGGTATTGGGGACTTGGACTATCGCTTCTACTGGACCCGGGGCGCCGAGAAAGGCGATCTGGACACCACATCAGAAGAGGACCGGGTGGCTCAAGCGGAGTTCATTCCGGAAGAGGCCGGTACCTATAACCTCTTTGTGGAGGTAACCGATGAAAAAAATGTGAGCAAAACAGCGAAAATCAGCAGCTTTAAGGTGCTGGGAGATGTCAGTGTCAAAAGTCTGGTGGTAGATAAGAAAACACCTCAGAATATCGGTACATTAATTAAGCTGACGGCCACCGGAACGGGTGGCAAGACCCCTTATAAGTATCAGTTTTATTATCAGCGGGACAGTTTAAATGATGAAGATGATGTGGCAGATTGGGAAAAAATTGGTTCATCCACCACATCCAAGACTGTCAGCTATCGGCCCATGAAACCCGGCCTCTATAGCTTTAAGGTGGAGATTACCGATGCCAACAAGATTGTCAGTAGCTCTGACGAAGAAACAGCCCTACTGAGTGATTATCTGGTGGTCGATCCACCGGTTATCCGGAGCTTCACCGTGTCGCCGACCGGAAAACAATATGAAGACGTACCGGTTACCCTGACCACCACCGTTGCTGGCGGCAGCGGAGTGTTTGACTATGAATTCTATTATCAGCTGGAGAAAGAAGAACGCCAGCCCATCACTGAAGAAGATGATGAGACGCCCGGTACCATCAGTTTTAAACCGGAAGAAGCCGGTACCTATAAGTTTTTTGTCGTGGTAACGGATAACGAGAATGGAGAGGAAGATTCCATTTCTGTTGAAAAAACCATTAATCGTTATACGGTAGTCAAAACGGCCGCGGTCAAAGATTTTACTATCAATAAAACCAGCATGGCATTAGGCAGCAGCGTCCGGCTTTCAGCTACCGGACAGGAGGGGATCAAACCCTATTATTATCAGTTCTCCATGAAAAAAGAAGGTGACAGCGAAGAGACGATTATTCGGGCCTTCTCGACAACCTATTACTATTCCTATAAACCATCAACAGCGGGTACTTATACCTTCTATGTGGACATTAAAGATAGCAAAAATGAAACAATTTCTAGAAGTGAAATACAGAATAGTCTTGTGGTAGATTAATAATAGAATAGCCGATGGAATTAAAATTGAGCTCTTTACTGGCTGATGCTGGTAGGGGGCTCATTTCTTTAAGAAAAGCCGTTTTGATTTGAAAATTTGCGGGATTCATTAAAGAATTTTTCTCTTTTGACGATAACATCATCGTGAGAGTATGATATAATTAATTAAAAAAATTTCATTTGGATTTGATGATCGATCAATGATCGATGATATAAGCAATTTAGGACAGATCGTGAAAAATTAAAGGAGGTCTTGTCATGGCAATGAAAAAACGGACAGCGTCGATGTTATCGGCTGTTTTGCTGACTTCGGTGCTTTTTTCGCCGACAGTATGGGCTGAAGGCGCTCAGGCAACAATTGTTACCGAACCGGGAGTTCAGTATAAAACTCATATTCAGGATTATGGCTGGGAAACCACTTGGAAAAGTAATGGCGCTTTGTCAGGTACCGTCGGAGAATCCAAGCGACTGGAAGCCTTACTGGTGGGATTAACGGGCTCGCTACCGGCAGGCGCAAGCATTCAGACTTATGTTCATGTGCAGAACAGGGGCGATTTGGGTCCGTTTGCCATGGGCAATGAAGCCGGAACCAGCGGCCAGGGTCTGCGTCTTGAAAGTATTCGGCTGGTACTCAACAATATGCCGGGCTATCGTCTTTTATACAATGTTCAGGTTCAGAACCGGGGCTGGTTAAAGGATGTTAACAACTCCGATACCTGGTTTAAGAGTGGTGAAACCGCCGGAACATCAGGGCAAGGCTTAAGACTTGAGGGACTCCGAATTAAAATTGTCGAAGTGAATGAGGAGTACGAAACCTATCTTGCGACGCTGAATGCAGTTAATCCCTATTCATATACCAGCGAATCCTGGGCTGATTATCAGGAAATTGTCGATGCCAATGTAATGACAAAGAATAACAGTAAGGAAGAAATTAAACAAGCCATTGCCAACATTACAGCAGCGCAGAAAGATCTGGTGCTGGCAAAGAATTTAACTGCCTATAATGCAGCACTTGCCTCTGTACAGGAAGTGAATTATACCCCGGATACTTGGTCGGTGTATCAGGATGTGGTGGCTGAAAATGTGGTTACGAAGGATGATTCCCAGGCTGATATCAATACTGCTCTAAAAAATATTCTGGAAGCTCAGAAAAAACTGCAGTGGAAGGTTAATCTAACCGAGTATCAGGCAACCTTGGATGCTGTTCGGGAGGAAGACTATACAGCAGAGTCATGGTTAGCTTATCAGAGCGTTGTCTCATCCTATGCCATGACCGAAAACAATACCCAACCGGAAGTCGATGCGGCGGTTAAAAAAATAGATGAAGCCCAGAAAAAAATGGTCAAAAAGTTTGATTTTACCGCTTACAATGCGCTTCTCAACGCAGTAAAAGAAGAAGACTATATTGAAACTACTTGGGCGATTTATCAGGATGTGGTCGATGCCAATTTTGTGGATGAAACCTATACCCAAAGCGATATAGAAAAAGCCATTAAAAATATTGAAGCAGCCCAAAGCAAGTTGGTGAAAAAAGCTGATTTAACCTATTATCAGGCGGTATTGGATGCAGTTAACAAAGAAGACTATACGACGGTGTCCTGGAGTGCCTATCAGAAAGAGGTTCGTTCAGTGGTAGTGAATGCCATGAGCAAACCGGAGGTTATCGATGCGGCTGTTCTTAAAATTTTGTCAGCGCAAATGAATCTGGTACCGGCTGGAGACATGCGTTATTACTATGCCGCCATCAATGCGGTGATTCGAACCGACTATACAACGGCTTCATGGGATGCCTACCAGAAAGTAGTGGCAGCCAATGTAGTCATTCCGGCTGATGGCCAGGAAGCCATTGATGCGGCGACCGAAAAAATCGAAGCGGCCCAGAAAAAGCTGGAGGGAGCGGCTGAAGATCTGGAAGAATACGAAGACTTGATCGGTCTTGATCAGGATAACTATACCTCAGCTTCATGGGCTACCTATCAAAAGGTAATTGACGCCAATTTTCTTAAACCGCAGGATGGCCAGGCTAAGATCAATGCCGCGGTGACAAAACTGCGGGCGGCCAGCCTGAAGCTGGTGGAAAGAGCCGGTGATTATACCGAGTATAACAAAGCCCTGAGATATAATCTCTATCTGGGAAAAGATCCAGATGATACGACGTCGACTAAAGCAATTGTTTTGATGGCGGAAAGTGATTACACCACATCAAGCTGGGCTACTTATCAGAAAGTTCTGGATGCCAACGTCATGGATCCTGACAAATCACAGACTCAGGTCAATACGGCAGTAGCTAATATTAAAAAAGCCCAGTACAAACTATTGCGAGGTGGAAATCTGAGCCGTTATGATACGTTGCTTACCTACAATATTTACTTGGGAAAAGATCCCGATAAAACAAGTGATACCCGAGTTCTTAGACCGATGAAGGAAACAGAGTATACCGCTGCATCCTGGGCCGTTTATGCCAAGGTGCTCAGTAGCAATGAAATGGATCGGGATAAATCCCAGGCGCAAATTGACGCAGCGATAGTCAAGATTGAGCGGGCCCAGATGAAACTGATGGAGAAAGGCCGACTCGATCTGCCAAATGGTTACAACTATATTTTAGCAACGTATGCTGCTGATTTAAGCAATCCGGTGCCGCTGAAGGAATCTGATTTTACTGAGAAAAGTTGGAGTGCCTACCAAAAACAGATATCAGCCAAAGGTTATTTTGTTACAACTGACAACTCTCAGGCGGAAATAGACCGGGCTGTGGAATTGGTTGCAGCAGCGCAACGAAATCTGCTAAAGAAAAAAGGGGATATGACGGCCTTCATAAAAGCCAGAGATGCTTACATTGGAAAGGAAGATAAGTATACAACTTCAACCTGGAATGAATATTTAAGTGTGCTCAAAAAATATAATCTGATATCATCTGAAGACACTCAGGCCAAGATTGATTCGGCAACCAATGATATTATCAATGCCCAGGGTCGATTAAAGTTGGGGGCGGACATGACAGCTTACAACGAAGTCTTGAGTCGGGTTCAAAAAGAAAATTACACAACGGCTTCCTGGGAGGCTTACATGAAGGTGGTTTCGGCAAATGTAAGAACGAAGGATGATCTGCAGACGGCTGTAAATGCGGCAAAATCAGCGATTGAAGCGGCGCAGTTAAAGCTTATTCGCCAGAATGAGGTCGAGCTGAAAGCCTTTAAAGAAACCCTTGAATTGTATCAGCGTAATATCATCAGTCCGGGAGCGATTGAAGCAAAAGCGACAGTTCCGACATGGACTTATTATAAATCGAAAGTTGAAGAGTATGCGAGTTTTGATGGTAGCGGAAACTGGGTGCCAACGCTCATTTCAGCCAGTAGTGCACCGAGTGATATTATCAATGCGACAAAAGTAATTGATGGGGCGATCAGACTACTGATGCCTTCGGATGCAACAGGCTTGGATATTGATGCCTATCAGTTAGCCAAAGCCACTCTGGTTAATCTTGAGGGCTCGCCAGATACATATGTTTATACCAGTAACTCGTATACTGCCTATGTTCAGTTCTGCATCAACAATGGAATTCCGATAAGAAACCTGATTGAAGCAACACAAGGTCAGATTAATACGGCCACGGAGATGATTCCGATTGCGCTAAAAATGTTAAAAACTGCAGCAACAGGCGACGACATCAAAGCTTTTGAGGTTGAAATGGCGCATTCGCAGGCCCTTCGAAAAATTGAAGATCAGTTTACTGCCAATTCCTGGAAGGATTATGCAGCGCTCTATACGACAGTCAGTCTGGATCCGAAAGAAAATGATCAAACTGAATACCAAAATGCGACAGCGGCATTCAAAGCAGCACGTGAAAACCTGATTTATAAAGCTGATATTGTGACAGGACAGGCTAATATTACGAGTATTCGGTTGGCACTCAATGTTAACGACAATCTCAATACGGAAATTAAGCGATTGATGACTGAGAGTATACAGACAAAAATTTCAAGTGGTAGTATTCCAGTGGTATTTGATGTGAATAAGTATACTGTGACGTTTACGCAAAAAAGTGTTGCGGGTGATGCGTCACTTGTAACTGACTCGTCAAGCGCTGATTATGGTAAAATTGTAGATAAGGGGACATCTGGTCAGGCGACAGTTACGATTAAAATCAAGTCAAATGACAGCACCGATATAAGTACGGTAGCCGATTTAGTCATAACAATTGCTGATTAACCAATGTAACCAGTTGTTTAACCGATATTTTTGACGTGAAAAGTTGTAAGAACATTATCGGGTAACGGCCTTTACTTAAGGCTGGTACCCGATGTAATGAGTGATGATTTAAGCAGACGTTATTAATGAAAAAAGACCCTTTCCAAGTCTAATTTTGAACATTGGAAAGGGTCTTTTTATTATCGTAGGAAAAGACAAGCTGATAATAGAAATGAAGGTAGCTTAGGGATAGACTAGACGATTCGATAAAGTTAGAAGACAGACTTTTATTTGCGGCCTACATAAATCTGCGAAATATATTTTCAAGAAACGGTATTAACAACTTTCTCCATCCCCGCCAGATCAAACCCGGTTTCGCAATAAACCGAATAGGTATATTTATCCGTTTTCCAGGTGGCTAAGCCCATGCCATCGGGGTTGGTCTGGTAGAGAACCGGAATCCCGGAAGCGTTTGCTTTGGTTTCGCCGCTCTGGAATTCGGTGTAAACACCCGCAATGTTGTCGATCATCACATCACCCTTACGAACCGTGTAGTTGACACCACCCAGGGTAAAATTGGCCTGGGCAATGTCATCAGAGATAGTGAAGTATTTCACATCCGTGATGCCGGTTGGCAGGGTTTCGAAGGTAAAGCCGATTGCATCCTTAATCGCCTCGCTTGAGGCCTGCTCCACCATCGGGTTGGGCAGTTCGGTTTTGGAATCATCCTTTTTTTCGGCGGCAGGGGTGCAGCCAGTAAAAAGAAGCACCGTGAGAGAAACAAGAATCAAGCTAAACAACAACAGTTTTTTTGATTTCATAATAGACCTCTCTTTATTTTATATTTTAGGTAATTGCAAAACTGCCGTG
>NZ_DJGY01000007.1:0-57364 GCF_002435675.1 Acetobacterium sp. UBA5834
TTAAATTATACAGGAAGCTTTCGGTTTTATTTTGAAATTACTGAGCTTACAGGCCGTCGTCGAAAATCGCATCCTGCTGAATCCGAAACATTTCCTCCATTGCGGGCGCCTGCAATCCGGTGATTGCCGTAGCCACGGTGTGCATTGCGGCGATGGTGGCATCCGGACTGATGTCGTTGTAGGTTTTATTTTTTATGACTTCCTTGCCGTTTACCAGGCCGTAATTCAGACGGGTCACCATTTTGACTGAATAGGTTTCACTGACTGTTGCCATGGTTTACCTCCTTTTTCTTATTTCAGCGGCAACAACGACGCACGTGGGCTAAAACCATCATCGCTCTTCTGTTGTTGATCTGATAGAACTATTATAACATAAATATTTGCTTATTGTGTATTTATTTACATTAAATTTAATATTCAGTAACTTTTGTACGGTTCGCCCCGCCCTTTTAACCATCAGGACAGATATTCCACTTTGAGATAGCTCTTGCGACTGCTGACCTTGAGGTAGTCGTTTAGCAGCCGCACATAGAGCTCCGGTTCGGCCTTTTCCATCGCCCGGATATTAATGCCAGTGTTTCTGGTTTCGCCGACGATCACAATTTTAAAACCATTGGTTACGATCCGGTCGAGGCCAGCCTTTTCCATATTGGTCCTTAGCTGTTCCTTGAGCCCTTTTAGCATCTGCTCCTCGGCTTTAACCAGGTCCCCTTTCACCAGCGTATTCTGAATCAGCTCACCGTTGTTTTCAATAAATAGTTCTTGGGTCATCTTTTCCTCCATCGCATTCATTAATCAGCCCAACAACAGCTGGGTCTCTTTCATCAGCTCGGCAAAGGCCTTATCCCGGGCATCGTTCTCGTCCTTTTCAAACCAGTTTAAAATAGCGGCATAGTCGCTTACGTATTGGTAGCCCTTTGCTTCCTTACCGGTATCCAACCGTCTGATCCACTCCTCCCAGGTCTCGGGGAATTGCTCTTGCAGTTTATCAAGTTCTGCCCCGGTCAATAAGACATTGCCATACTGGCCAAAGGCGCTTTTCTCTTTTTGAACCGTTGGTTTGGTCTGGTCTGGTTTAAATAAGTGTCCCGTTTCAAGTGTCGTTTCATGTGTCGTTTGCGGTACCACCGGCGGTACCGTCTGCGCCCCACACGAGGCCTCAAAACCATTGTTTTTGGGCATCCCACAGCCGGATTGCCGTGGCACCGGTTGCAGCTGGTAGAGATTGGGTTGGCGGTTCACACCCCGCCGGCTCAACAGCAGACCCGCTTCAAGAAGCTCCGCCCGGGCCCGAATCAGGGTATTTTTGTTATTGACCTGAATCATACTCATCATCCGCAGCATATCCACCTGCAGCCAGTCGGGAAAACCGGCCTCGTTCCAGAGACAAAACAGATGAAACCAGAGCAGCTGGGCATTGGTCCCCAGATGCTGATGCTTAACCAGCCGGTAAAAACTGGTCACTTCCACAATAAAATTTACCTGCATGTTACACCTGTCAACTTTACGTTCATCGTGACCCGACCGATTCTTCCGGTAGCTCAAAGGGCTGGTCAAAGATAAAAAACAAGGCGCTGATCTCCACGTTGAAGTAGTCCGCAATGGGTTTTTTTAGCGTATCCTTGGGACCGCAGCGACCCGATTCATAATGTCGAAAACAACACTCACTGATCCCCAGGGCCTCAGCCACCTCTTTCTGGGTGCGCTCCCCCCGCAGCATCATTAACCGCTGACCGATAATTTTTTGTCTTTCTTTCCGCATCATAACAAGTTTCCTCCTCAAATTTTTTAAAATTCTTTTGGTCTGTTCTTATTACTGTCATCGACTCAGTAAATCAAACCCGACATGGCAGACAAGGGTCAAAATAGTCAGCGCTCCTTTCGCTGTCCATTTTAGAATAATTATAGCCGATCTATTGCCAATTGCAAGCGTTTCCAATGTACTTATTCTATTTCAGTACAATTTGTACGGTTGATGAGCAACGTTCGATCAAATCCAGCGGCTGACCGTCGACTTTCTACTGAAATGGATTTTTTCGGCCAAACCCGTTTACCTGGTCCGGCGACGGTGTTATAATCAGGAAAAGTTGAGCCGCTAGCAAATTTTAAAACGAAGGGAAAAAATAACGATGAATCATCATAATCCGGTAATGAGTAACCACCTGAAACCCCATGGCAAGGGCCATCCGGCGCTTCCGGAACCCGTCAGCGCTTATCTTTGCCGTCTGGTCGCCGCTAAAAAGGAATTGACGGCGCTAAGCCACTACCCGCAAATTGTGCTCTGTGGCAATGACTGCGGTGTCCATGTTCATGAGGGGATCGGCGTTTTGGCTGCGGCCGCCGGTCAAACCCTGATGCTTAAACAGCGCAACTGCCCAGATTATCCACTGGAACTGTCTTTTACCCACCAGGGAATCACCTTCTACCAACTCAAATCAGCGGCGGCATTGGCGGCGGTGGGCTGGGGGGCGGATGCTTGATAGACGGATTTAATGCTTGGTGGTGGCGTGGGTGGCAGCGCAAAAAAAGAAACGCCCGTGGGAGGGGCGTTTCTGGTGCTGAAAGCTATTTTTATGATAGTGGGGGCATTTTTTCCGGTCTTCTTACACTTTTTGCATTCCCCTACTGAGGTTTACGGGACGCGGATGACGCAGATCCTCTTTGATATGAGGGAATATAAAATTTACCTGCAACGGTTCCAACTAGCTTTGTATCGAGCTTTATATCGGCTTTGGCTAAATCCATCTTCTTAATTCTCCTTGTTCGCTATTTCGTAGCGCTACCTCCTAAAATGTTTAGCAGCGGCGCTTTTGACTATTCTTCCGACACCAGCCCGAAATACTTTTCAAAGAATTTCATCAGCTTGTCGCCGACACTTTGCTTTTTGGCGGCCCGGTTGCCACCTCCAAAGCGTGATACTGGCGGCATGATTTTATCGATGTCGGTGCCGCTAGTTTTCAGCGCCCCATCACGGAAGGCGTTATCGATAAATTTTCTGGTTTCCTCCGGTTTGAGTTTTTCGGCACTGATCAGTTCCTCCAGGTCGCTCTCTTTCTGCTCATCGACAAAGCGGCGCCACGCCTCGTCCACCTTGGTTGACGCATTGACTGTCTCAATAAAGTGTTCAATCAGGACCTTCTTGCTGCGCAGCTCAATACTGGCGCCGATGGCCTTATCAATCGCCACCAGGATACTCTTGTCCTCACAGTTGGAGGCATGGTATTGGGCCACCAGCATCAGGATATAATCGATGTTGATTTCGACCTGGCGGATCAGTTCAATTTCAAAGACGAGGTCGTCGTTGATCCGTTCCTTGTCAGCCTTGTGATCATCAACAAAGTCGTGATAGAGATCCAGATAAAGACTCTGGTAGTCCTGAAAATCCCGGTTGGTCAGAATTTCCTGGCCGGAAAAGTTGTCAAAGGCAGTCAGGATATTCTTAAGCCGCAGGATTGCCCCAAACAGCCGGATAAAGTCCTTCTGGTTCTGTTCGCCGATGATCGCCAGCCCCAGCGGAAATTTTTGACTAAGCTGGGCAATCAATTCGGTGTAGCCGGGGTGATGCTGGCCATCTTCGTCAAAGCCATAATAATAGCTGTCAAAGTTTTTCAGCAGCACGATGCTGCCGGCATCCTTATCGCCAAACAGGGCGATGGCGGCATCGGTTTGCTCCTGTAAATCCCGGAAACAGACGATGTTGCCATAAGTTTTAACGGCATTAAGGATCCGGTTGGTCCGCGAGAAGGCCTGAATCAGGCCGTGCTGCTTGAGGTTTTTATCGACCCACAGGGTGTTGAGGGTGGTGGCATCAAAGCCGGTTAAAAACATATTCACAACAATCAGCAGATCGACCTCCCGGTTTTTCATCCGCAGCGACAGGTCTTTATAATAGTTTTGAAACTTGTCGGCCGAGGTATCATAGTTAGTATTAAAGTCGCGGTTATAATCGGCAATGGCCGCTTCCAGAAAATCCCGGGAGGATTGATCGAGGCTTTCGGTATCAAAATCCTCGTCGGGAAAAACATCCTCGGGATCGGCTTCGTTGGCGGAAAAGCTGAAAATGGTGGCCACATTAAGGGCCCGGCCCTGCTCGGTTAGCTGTTTTTTCAGTTCGAGATAATATTTTTTGGCCACCGGGATCGAGCTGACTGCCAAAATCGAGTTAAAGCCGGCGACCCGCTGTCCCTTAAGCGAATAGAAATGGTTGCGCTTGGTCTTCTGGTCAAAATGCTCCAGCAGATAAGTGACAACCGCCCGGATCCGGGCCGGGTCGGCCAGGGCTGCTTCGGTATCAATGGCGGCCACCGCTTTATCCGCCAGCCCATCTTTCATCTTGACGGTGTTGATATAGTCAATCCGAAAGGGTAGCACGTTGCCGTCATTGATGGCATTGACAATCGTATAGGTATGCAGCTTGTCGCCAAAGGCCTGGGGGGTGGTGCGCATGGCCGGGTTGCCGCCACTGCTGGCATTGGTGGCAAAAATCGGCGTTCCGGTAAAACCAAAAATGTGATAGTGCTTAAAGGCGGTGACGATTTTTTTATGCATATCACCAAACTGCGACCGGTGGCATTCGTCAAAGATGATCACAACATGTTTTTTAAAGGCCCCATGGCCCTTGTTCTGGGAGACAAAGACATCAAGCTTCTGAATCGTCGTGATGATAATCTTAGAACTGCTGTCGGCCAGCTGCTGCTTAAGAATTCTGGTGGAGCTATTGCTGTCGGCGGCGCCCTTCTGGAAACGGTCGTATTCCTTGATGGTCTGGTAGTCCAGGTCTTTCCGGTCGACCACAAACAGCACCTTGTCGATATAGGGCAGGGCCGTGGCCAGCTGGGCGGTTTTAAAGGAGGTCAGGGTTTTGCCGCTGCCAGTGGTATGCCAGATATAGCCGCCGGCAGCCAGCGTCCCGGTTTGCTTGTAGTTATGAGAAATTTCGATCCGCGAGAGGATCCGCTCGGTGGCGGCAATCTGATAGGGCCGCATCACCAATAGTAGCGCTTCGGTGGTAAAGACACAGTATTTGGTCAGGACGTTTAAGAGCGAGTGTTTAGCCAGAAAAGTCCGGGTGAAGTCGACCAGGTCGGCAATGGCGGTGTTGCTTAAGTCGGCCCAGTAGGAGGTGAATTCAAAACTGTTGCTGGTCTTCTTACTCTTTTTGCGTTCCCCGGCAGCGCTTTCCCTGACGTGGCTGGCCCGGGTGGTATTGGAATAATACTTGGTGTGGGTACCATTGGAAATGATAAAAATCTGGATATACTCAAACAGCCCGCTGGCGGCCCAGAAGCTGTCCCGCTGATAGCGTTTAATCTGATTAAAGGCTTCCCGGATGGCGACGCCCCGGCGCTTCAGTTCGATATGAACCAGCGGCAGGCCATTGACCAGAATGGTGACGTCATAACGGGTGTCATAGCTGCCGCCTACTTCCTGATACTGGTTGATCACCTGCAGGCGGTTGTTGTGAATATTTTTTTTATCGATCAGACTGATATTTTTGGTGGTGCCGTCGTCACGCTTTAGGTTCTGGATGTGGTCGGTCTGGATTCGACGGGTTTTCTCTAAAATCCCGTCATTGGCACCAACCACGCATTTTTTAAAAAACCAGTCCCATTCCGAATCCGAAAAGCTATAGTCATTGAGGGCTTCCAGCTGGCGGCGCAGATTGGCCACCAGGGCGGCTTCATCGTGAATGCACAAATACTCGTAGCCCTGGGCCGAAAGCAGGCGGAGCAGTTCCCGCTCCAGCTCGGCCTCGCTCTGGTAGGCATCCGAGCGGCTGTAATCGGCCCGGTATTCGGCCACGACGGTGCTTTCGTTGGAAGCCACAACAACGTTGTAAAGGCTCATGCACTCACCTCCGTTTCGCTGTTGACCCGGGCCGGAAAGCTTAACAGCTGGTCGCGGTAATATTCGTATTGCTGACGCCGGGCCTCAATTTCAGCGGGCAGGCCGCTGGTCAGGTCGTTGCAGAGGGTGTCGAAGCGGTCGAGGATGGCAACGATCCGGGCTTGGACTTCGAGGGGTGGGACAGGAACCATAATTTTTTCTAATTTTGCAACCGAGAGGCCTGGCTGTGCACCAGCAGTTTTATACTGATTCAAATCCATAGCAATCAACAAATGATATAAAAAACGTGCATTATAATTAATACCATGTGCAACTACCACGGCATGTTCCGTTGCATAATATTCACCTGTGGCAAAACAAACGTTTCCACACAAAGCCCCTTGTCTTCCGATTAGCGGTGCTTCACCTACTTGATTAAATGTCTTAACATAGCCACGTAGACCATTGCCTCCATAACAGGGATACGGTGAATCAACACTTTTTATTTCCGAAATATTAGTAGCTGCTATTGTCTTTCCTGCTTTCATTACACATACGCTACCCAATGTTTTCCATTCCACTTCATCACCAAAAGTCAGCAGTTTATTCCGATAATACTCATATTGCTTTTTCCGTGCTGACAGCTCCGCTGTAAGCTCCGCTGTAAGCTCCGTGAAATTGTCCAGAATCCGGACAATTTCACCCTGCACCGGCAGCGGCGGGAGGGGGATTTTGATTACTGAATATTTACTTATCCAAAGCCTTTTGTGTTCATTTGACGAGTAACCAATATTTCCCATAATATGATATATATAACGCAATACGGTTTCGTCACCATTTTCAGTCAGCATTTTCATTGCAGATGATTTCACTTTAAACGGAAAGTCAACCCACTTGAATGCTCCTGTAAAATCATCAAAAATGATAACTGGATTTTCTTTTGAAGCATCATATAAATTATCAATTTCGTTAGTATAACCAAGAATGAATGATTGTCCGGCAGTTAGAACAGGAGTTGAAAAATCATCGTTATAATCGGTGCTATTCACTATATATTTTGATGGCTGAACATAATTTACAACACTGCCTATACTTTTATACTCCACACCATCCAGGCAATACTCTTCTATTAATTGCTCTAATTTATTCATAACTGTTCACCTCCATCATTCCATCCCAGTGAACCAATTGCAGACATCAGCTCATTATTAATTTTAACGTTATCAAGAATTCCAATAATAAGCCTGTGTAACGATTCAAACTTTACCAAAGCCAATTCTTCATTATATCCACCATGTACGATGTCGCTAAGTTCACGAAATAATCTGTACCCATTTTCTGAAAACTCTCTTGGAATAATTGAACACTGTTTATCGACTTCTTTCAACAAATTTGAGAAGTTCTTTGGATTACCACCTTCATACTTTTTATAAACAATCCCAGTAGCATCTGCAGTTTGTACTGTGATCTTCTCGAAAATTTTTCTTAAGTACACTATAGCACCAGCGCCGAGTCTTTCGCGATGAGCGTTTTGTGCTTTTTCCAACAATTCAGAAAATTCACCATATTGAGCTTTATCTAATAGTACATCTGTTGACAATTTTTCACTGCGTTTCAAGATGCGTATTTCAGGTGCACGCCCATTAATATCGCTATCGCAATCCACCAAAAACCATACTTGAACTAATGCACCGCAATGGCAACTAAGAACACAATCTAAGCTGACAAGATGCTCGTTTACGCCGATACAATAAATTTCATCTCCCGAGCAAAAAGTACGTACATCCTCGCAATTCTTGCAATAATAATTTAACGCAATTTTTCCAACTTTTATTTTTTGCTGCTTTCCTGCTGCAAGAGTTTTCGCACCGAGAAACCCCTCAACTTGTTTAAAATCGAGTGTTGGCGACTTGGATAATACATCAGATAAACGCATTATTATACCTCTTCGATTTCTGCGATAATCGCATCAATTTCCCGTCGAAGCACGTCCTCCCGAGCAACTATTTCCTTAATTTCAGCATTAAGCACGGTGATATCAATCACTTCCCGCAGATCCGGCGGCTCGACGTAGCTGGTTACCGACAGGTTATAATCCTGGGCGGCAATCTCGGCATTGGGCACCAGCCGGGCAAAATGCTCACGGTCGGCGCGGTTTTTATAGGCGGTGATAATCGCCTCGATATTGGCCGGAGTCAGTTTGTTGTTATTGGTAACCTTGACGCATTCTTTGGCGGCATCAATAAACAGGGTGCTGTTTTCGCTTTTGGACTTTTTTAACACCATGATGCAGGTGGCAATGCTGGTGCCAAAGAAAAGATTCCCCGGTAGTTGAATGACGCAGTCAATGTAGTTGTTATCAATCAGGTATTTGCGGATCTTCTGCTCGGCGCCGCCCCGATACATCACCCCCGGAAAACAGACAATTGCGGCCGTCCCGGAGGTTGCCAGCCAGGCCAGAGAATGCAAAATAAAAGCCAGGTCGGCCTTGGACTTGGGTGCCAGCACCCCGGCCGGGGAAAAACGGGGATCATTGATCAGCAGCGGATTGGCATCGCCATCCCAGCGGATGGAGTAAGGCGGATTGGAGACAATCGCTTCAAAGGGTTCGTCATCCCAGTGCATCGGGTCGGTCAGGGTGTCGCCATGGCCGATATCAAACTTGTCGTAGTCAATATCATGGAGAAACATATTGATGCGGCAGAGATTATAGGTGGTGATGTTGATTTCCTGACCATAGAAGCCCTGGCGGACGTTTTCTTTGCCGAGAATCTTGGCAAAATTTAACAGCAGCGAGCCGGAGCCGCAGGCCGGGTCATAGACCTTATTGACCTCCGTTTTACCGACCAGGGTGATCCGGGTCAACAGTTCGCTGACTTCCTGGGGGGTGTAGTATTCGCCGCCGCTTTTGCCAGCATTGGAGGCGTACATCCCCATCAGGTATTCGTAGGCGTCACCAAAGGCATCAATGGTATTGTCCTGATAGCCGCCGAGATTCATGTCGCCGATGCCGTCCAAGAGCTTGACGAGCATTTCGTTGCGCTTGGCAACGGTGCCGCCGAGCTTGTTGCTATTGACGTCAATATCATCAAACAGGCCTTTAAAATCATCTTCGCTGATGCTGCCCTGGGCCGAGCTTTCAATATTGCAAAAGGCCTGCTCCAGCGTTTCATTGAGGTTCTCGTCCGCGGCGGCGCGGCTCCTAACGTTCTCAAACAGCTCACTGGGCAAAATAAAGAAACCCCGGGTCAAAACCAGATCAGCCCGGGCTTCTTCGGCTTCGGCGTCCGATAGTTGGGCATACGAAAAACCGCTGTTACCAGCTTCATGCTCGCCGCGGTTAATGTAGTCGGTCAGATTCTCTGAGATATAGCGGTAAAAGAGCATCCCCAGCACATACTGCTTAAAATCCCAGCCATCGACACTGCCACGCAGGTCATTGGCAATATTCCAGATGGTCCGGTGCAGTTCCGCCCGTTGTTGTTCTTTTTTATTATCAGCCATGTGTTCTTCTCCATCTCTGCTTTTTTTGTCGCTTCGCATTTTGTCCGATCAGTGCCAGGCGCTGACGGTCATACGGTATCATTTTAACTCAGCCATCAGAAAATCGCAACTGCTCTTTATAAAAGTGAATGAAAGGCCAGCATGACCAGCGACACGGCAGTAAAAATAAACCCCTCATAAAAATAGCCAATCCCGGCACTCCCGCTGGGATTGGTTGATCGTTTATTTCGTTTTTATTACTCCTGTTCTTCCCACAAATCAAAATCATCATCATCAATTGACTGTGCTTCCTGATACATGATTTTCTGGTATTCGATGGTTCCGACTTTTCTCTTTCATACAAAATAATTTCATCCTCCATGACATTTTTTTTGATGTTTTCATCAAACCTGCCATATCGGCCGGGTGATAGACACGCCTAAGCTTTAATCGTAATCGTTTTGGCATCAAAATCCAGCAAACCGGCTTTTTTCATTTTGGCCAGTTCCCGGCTCAGGGAAGTCCGCTGCACACCCAGCCGCTCCGCCAATTCTTTCTTGGAGCAGTCCAAGGTGATCACCGGGCTTTGCTGAAGCTGGTATTGATGACTGAGGTAATCGTTAATCCGCTGGCGCACGGTTTTTAAGGAAATTACCGTCAGCTTATCGGTCAGAATCATCGTCTTTTCCGAAATCGACTGCAGCAAGCCTTTAAGAAAGTCGGCATTTTTCTGGCAGAGGGACAGAACCAGTTCCCGTTCTAGATGCAGCATCATGACTTGGGTGGCCGCCATCACCGTCATTGGATAACCGTTTCTGACGGCAAAGAGCAGATTTTCCCCAATACTTTCCCCGACGCCAAAGACGTTGACAATCAGCATGTTGCCATTTTCATCCAGATTCAAAACCGCCACCCGGCCCGACAGAATCACATCCATCCGCTGACAGGGTTCATCTTTTAAATGAATGACCTGATCCTTAAGATATTCTCCGATCTTCGTTTTTGGAGAATGGATTATTTCTGCCAGCTCCGCTTCACAAAAGCCACTAAAATAATTGGCGCTGGTCAATAAGCGCAAGATCTCATTATTTTTCATTTTTATCCCCTTGTGTTACCATAGTAACACCTTTTCTTTTATTTTTCGATTATACTCGATTATATCTTGAAGTAAAAGGAGATATTATCATGTTAGAAAAAATTTATGCATTTACCCGTGGCAGCGAAAAACGGATCGAAAAAATTATCGATGACCAGCCGGTGATGATCAATCACATGATTTTCCCGGAAGGCGAAGGTTTAAAAGAACACTTTTCCAATTCCAACGTCTATATGATTGTCATTAAAGGGACACTTACTCTACAACTGGCTGACCAGGAAGCGCACCGCTATGAAGCCGGAGCGATCATCAATATTCCCTACCACATCAAAATGAATGTTAATAACCGAGATCCCGAAATTCTGGAAATTTTTGTGATCAAAGCCCCCAGCCCGGCCTTTTATCAGCTGGACCAGCAATGACAACCGTCTGGCGTCGGGTCATCCAACTGGCTTTTCTGGGCCTGTTCGTGGCCCTGTTTATGACCGGTAAAATTCAGCTGTGGATGGGCGTTTTTGGGCTGGGGCTGCTGGTTTCGCTGTTGTGGAGCCGCCTTTACTGTGGCTTTATCTGTCCGATCAACACGGTGATTGAAGGGATCACCTTTGTGAAACAGAAAGCCCATATCAAGAGCTTTAAAATTCCCCGCTGGCTGTCAAAACCCTGGCTGCCCCTGGTGATCCTGTTGCTATTTTTGCTGGTCTTTATCTTTGTGATCGTGACTGGCCAAAAACTGCCGATTCTGCCGCTGCTCTTTGCCGGCGGCGCCATCCTCACTCTTTTCTTTCCGGCGGAGCTGTGGCATCGTTTTTTATGTCCCTATGGGACGATCTTAAGTCTCAGCGGGATGAAAGCCCGCCACGCGATGGTCATCGACCCGGAACAATGCAACAACTGTGGAGCCTGTCAAAAAGCCTGTCCCGCAGGAGCGATAAAAAAGCAATCTAAACATCAGATTGTCAAGCACCACTGCCTGGTTTGCCTGAAGTGTCAGCAAAGCTGCCACCAGAAAGCCATCCGCTATCAGTAAGGTTTTAGCAAAACCACCCCTCCCCATAAAAAAACGCCATTCACTAAACTGAATGACGTTTCTGGTAAAAGATTAATTGTTAACTACATCTGCTCGTCGCCGACTAGTTCCGGCGGCTTGGCGGTTTTATGTTCGCCCAGGAAGGTGGCCCCCAGTAGCAGCGCGGCTCCCAGCATCTGGACCCCATTCATGGCTTCGCCAAAAACCAAAAATGACGCCAGTAGCGCGGTGATCGGGTCGATATAACTGAGGGTGGCGATGCTCTGACCATTAAGCCCTTTCATGCCGGTAAAGAAGAGAAAAAAGCCCAGCCCGGTATGCACCAGGCCCAACGCCAGCACGGCGGTCACCGACACCGCGGTGAGGCCGGAAAAAGCGATGCCGCCGTTTAGACTCACATAGCAAAATAACACCACCGTGGCGATGCTAAGCTGCAGCAAGGTGGTGGCCATGCCGTTCATCTTTTTAATAAACTTATTGGTCAGCATCAGGCTGGCATAACAGCCCGCCGCGGCAATCCCCCAGGCAATGCCCAGCAGATCATTTCCCACGGTGCCGCTCTGGCTGCTGCCTTTTAAGATCAGCAACATCCCGACTAGGGCCGCCCCCAGACAAATAACCTTGCGGGGGATGATCTTTTCCTGCAGCACCAATGGTGACAGACCGATGACAAAGACGGGTGCCATATAATAACTCAGGGTGGCATTGGCAATGGTAGTATGCTTGATCGCTTCAAACAAAAAGATCCAATTGCCAGCCAGGACAGCGCCTGAAAACACCAAGGGCAAGAGGTTTTCACGGACGCTGGAAAGCGCCATTTTTTCACGCCGGATAAGGCTGATCAGCAACAGAAAAAGACTGCCAATCAGTCCTCTGAGCATGGCGATTTCACTGGATTCCAGATTGATAAACCGCACAAAAATGCCGATGGTTCCGAAGATCACCATCGCCAGAATAAACATTAATTTTGATTTCACGACTGTTCTCGCTTTCTATAAATACTTATGCAAAGATGTATGATGCTAACACCAATAATTATAGCAATCGCAGAATCAGCCATTGGAGAACATGGTCTTTTGATCGTCTCAACGCTACTTCTGCGATGAGACAGTTGGTGGTGATAGTGGTTTACCTGAGATTCTTCCCATGTCAAGCCTCCTTGTTTTCTTAGTTACTGATTATTTAACCCCATCTGGACAAGTCTGTCAAGAAAAACTGTTTAGCTAAGGTGGCTCCGGCTCATTTAAGCGTCGACGCGCGGTTGGAGATGCCTGCGTGCCTAGATGCCTGCGTGCCTGACACCTTCATAAACTTAAAGACTACAAGATACGTAACCAATCCCGCCGGGCATAGAGGATTCGTTCAATATTGACGACTTTAGAATGTTCAACGATCGTAAAAAAAGCGACATTGTTTTTGATCAACAGTTTACGGTATCCCATCGCAGCCAGTCGATCATCACGAACAGCCGGACATTTCTGCGGCAGATCCGCTAAACCGAGCAGCCCTTCTTCGATTATATCCATCATATTAGTTGTCGTCATTAGTGATGACAATTGTGAAGATATGTAGTGGATCATATCACGAAGGTCATTTTCGGCTGGCTCTGAGATTTCAATGTTATAAGTTGCCATCGCTTATCTCTTGGCGTAAGTCCTGCATGACATCCCTAAGCGGTCGTTTTTTTTCCGCTTTGATGGCGGCGCTGCCTTCATCAAGGGCGCGATAAAGTTCAAGCTTGCCGCTTAACATTTCATAGGCTTCGATGCTCATGACCGCCAAGTCCCCCTGACCATTTTTAGTGATGAAGACGGGTTCTCCGTGTTTGTGACAGAACTTAGAGATTTCGTTGTAATTATTTCTTAGATCGGTACTGGATTTGATATTAGGCATTTGATTGTCCCCCTTCGTTAATCTAAAGATATTATACTAGAATATCTTTAGATTAACAATAAGACATTTATGGTGCCTGACACTAATTTATATGCCATGGTTTTTGATTTGGCGCAAAATAAAGAAACGCCTAATTAGTTATAAGGCATTTCTGAGTTAATCACGCTATTTTGTTATTGCTGATCAATGATCAACCTCTTTACTTTCGAGTACCATCTGAACAGTAGCCGACATCATCTCGGATACCTCGTTGACGGAATATCCGGGTTTCCACTGTATCCGACATTTCAGTAGCAGACACTTTAACTCCTCACCCCGATAATTATTCTGATTTCATCTCAGCAAGTTCATCCAGTGATTTTCCTTTTGTTTCCTGCTGGATTAAAAACATTGCTGCTAAAAGACCGATTACCGGCAGAACCACATAAAACAAAAACGAAATGGTATAGCCTTGACCCATCCCGATAATCATACCGGTGATGATCGGAGCGCTTGCCGCACCAATTCGTCCAAATGCATGGCAACTCGCCACCCCAGTGTTTCTAAACTCTGTTGGATAAGCCTCTGCCAATAGCGGTTGAACAGCTGTAATGGAATAGTTTATTGCAAACCCCAGGAAAATACAAGCGGCTAGAATCACTCCAACACCGCCGTTTATGGTTGCCATGATTATAATTGAAACTGCCTCTACCCCAAAGGAAATAATCAGATTCCGTTTTCGACCAACGATTTCGGCAACAAAACCTGTAGAGCAACTCGCAACAATCGCTGCCACATTTTGAGCGATTGCCAAACCATAAGCGGTCGTCAAGCTCAAACCCTTTTCCAGCATTAACGAGGGTAGCCAGGCATTAATTCCATAAACAACAAAACACCCACAAAAATACATAATCCAGATACCGGTTGTCACGTGGATGTATTTTTTTGAAAAAAGTGCTTTAACACCCACCTGCTTCGGTTTTTTTGGAATTACTAATGCATCCGGATTCCAATCCGTTATTTTTCCCGTTGCGATGCGTTGGATATTTTGCAGTGCCTTAACGGCTTCTGCCCGATACGCTTTATTCGCTAACCAATAAGCCGATTCTGGCATTTTAAAGTAAATAAAAATTGCATACACCAGCGGAAAACCACCAATCAGATAGCAAAACCGCCATCCCCATTGAGTAACGACTGCTGTGGCTATCAATCCGGCAAGTATCCAGCCAATAACCATCCATGCCATGCCGACAGTGATAAAAATTGCCCGTTTGATTGTTGGCGTCGACTCCGAAAAAGTCGTGATGACAATCGGAATGCAGGCGCCCAATCCAACCCCCGCCAATAAACGAAAGATTGCAAACATTTCGAAACTATTAGAAAAAAAGATTGGAATATTCATTGCCGAATACACAGTAATTGCAAACATTAATGCTTTTCGTCTGCCAATTTTATCCGAAATAATACCTGCGACTGCGCTCCCAAAAATTAAACCGATCAGACTCCAGGATGATAAACTCCCTTTTGCGACGGCACTTAAGCCCCATTCAGTCGCAATTTGTGGCATCGTGTAGGATACGATCATGTTATCATAACCATCAAACACCATCGCTAAACCCAGCATAAAAAACATCTGCCAGGTAAATTTGTTAACGCCAAGGGAATCCATTACTTCGGAAATACTGAAACTATTCAATGCTTCGTCACCTCTTTAATTATTTTTGTTCGATACCCCACAAAATATACGTTTACAATTTATCCTGTTATCATCTTCTGAGCAACAATTATGTTATTAGCCAATTGAGTTGAAAACGATCTCCTGTCGTATCATTCATTTTTCAGCCTAAATACAGTACAAGACCAATTATTTCAACCGGTTTCAGAATCACAGCAATCAATAATTGATCTTGCATCTTGTATCTATAAATTTATGCGCCGACGAGTTCTTTGGCTTTTGATGCCGAGCTGCCGGCGTCTGGAGCATAACCATCAGCACCGATTTCGTCAGCGTATTCCTGGGTAACAGGTGCCCCACCGACAATAACTTTCATGTCAGGTAAAGCTGCTTTAACAGTCTGGACCGCTTCTTTTAAAGCTGGCATGGTGGTGGTTAACAGACCGGAACAGGCAATCAGCACGACATTTTTATTTTCTTTGGCCGCTTCCACAAATCGTTCTGCGGGGACATCAACGCCTAAATCAACCATATCAAAGCCAGCACTTTCCAGCATCATCACAACCAGGTTTTTACCGATATCGTGGAGATCGCCAGCAACGGTTCCCATGATACAGGTTCCCAGTGAGCTTGCGCCATCGCTGGCCATCATTGGTTTTAAAACTTCCACGCCTTTGGACATCGCTTTGGCAGCAATTAACATTTCTGGGACAAAGATTTCGCCGGACGAGAATTTATCGCCAACCACACCCATGGAAGCGATCATCGCATCCAGAATATCCTGTGCTTTGTCGCCAGCATCCAATGCTTCCTGAACCGCGGCTGCTACTTTCTTTGATTTACCAGTTTCGACCAAACCTTTTACTTCTTCAATTTTTGACATGTTTTTTCTCCTTTGATTTTTGATTTAGATTTTGATTTAGATGCAATGCACTTATCTTTATTTCATCTACCCGCAACCTGTGTGAGCCCCGGATTTTGTTGTGAATTATTTTACAAAGATACCTTCACGGAAGGCGCCGATGTATTCCATACAGTATTCGTCTTCGCCCATCATCGCTTCGGTGGCAAACAGCATGCCCATCATATCCTTGTTCAGCGGATCAAGGATGAAGCTATCCATTCCGGCGCTCATGGCCAAAACAGCAAAAGCCTGATTGGCAATCCGACGGGCGGGCAGATTAAAGGAAATGTTGCTGACCGCACCAGTGACATGGATGGTTGGATATTGAGCTTTGATGCCGCGGATCACCTCGGTCACCATCTGGATTCCATCTTCGGAGGTACACAGCATTTCAATCAATGGATCAATATGCATTCTCGAGGGGTCAATGCTATATTCTTTGACCTTAACCATCAGTTCAGCAAAAACATCCAGACGGTCTTTAGCCGTTTTAGGAATCCCCTTGTCGCTGTTAAGTAGCGCCACGCATTCCCATTTAGTATCGGCAATGGCTTTAAACGCCACATCGACCTTATCGCCTTCCAGGGAAACGGAATTAAACAGTCCTGGTTTATTACAGTATTTCATGGACTCGATGCAAGTGTAGACATTGGGGCTGTCCACCGCAATCGGCGTATCCACCGCTTCTTGAACAATATCAATCAGCCATTTCATGGTTTCCAGTTCGATGTCATCATCAACGGAAGCGCAGACATCAATAAAATCCGCTCCGGCTTCAGCCTGCTTAATCGCCAGGTTTTTGATAAATTCGGCATCCCTGGCCGCAATCGCTTTGGCGGTTGAGGGAATGGCACCGTTAATTTTTTCTCCAATAATAATCAATTTTCTTATCTCCTTTTGTATTCATTTCTTATCAAAATGACTTTATTTACGATCATTATAATTCCGAACACTATTTTTGTCAAACGCAAATTTGATTTTCGTTATATAAAATCAGCTAAATTAAAGAATTTATTCCTATATTCAATGCATTTATTTGATTCTCGTATTAAAAAGTCAGTTTTTGTGTTGACAAAAATAAAACCCGATTGTATAATGAGCCCATCCGATGAAAAGGATTAAATTGCAAAGGAGGATAAAATTACGGAAATATAAAATCCGCATCTTAAATGAAATCTTAAGAGAAGTTCAAATTCAAAAAGGAGAAAAAATCATGGAAACTTCAAAAACAACCAAGCGATGGATCATTCTGATTCTGTTGTTAGCATCGTTTTCCGCAACGTTTATGACTCGTTTTATCTGGTCGCCGCTCGGCTCAACTGTTGCACCGATTCTCGGTATTTCCAATACGGCCGTCGGTTCATTTATGTCAGCTTTTTTTATCGGCTACGTCATTACGCAAATCCCGGGGGGCATTATGGCTGATCGAGTTGGTACAAAATATGTACTATCAGTTGGTATCTTAATCACTGGACTTGCTTCAATCGGCATGTCGCTGGTAACGGTATATTCAGTGGGATTTGTAATCAGAGTTATTACCGGCCTGGGGGCTGGCGTTGTCATGGCATGCTGCAGCAAAACCATTGCGGAGTATTTTGACCAATCTGAAAGAGGAATTGCATTCGGTATTTTATTATGCGGCCCGACCGTCGGTCTGACAATCGCCAACAAACTCGGTGTATATTTACTGACTGCCTACAGTTGGCAAACTACTTTCCGAGTGACTGGTTTCATCGCAATTGCCATTGCCACTTTAGTATTTTTGTTTGTTAAAAACGTTAAGTCAGCCCCATTACCAGATGGTGAAAAATCTTCACTGTTGGATGGTGTGCGCACTGTCTTTACAACAAGAAATTTGACTGCTGTCTGTCTGGCTGGATTTTTCTTTATGTTTTTAAGTCTCGGTACCGCAACATGGGCAAATTCATATCTGACAACAATCGGATTTGATAAGGTAACTGCCGGATCGATTATGACTCTTTACAGTATCGCGGGTATCCTGGCATCGCTCTTAACGGGGTTTATCGTCAAGTGGTTCAAGTTAAATACTAAAACTTATTTGATTGCCGTCTTTATTTTGATCGGCATCGTTACCCTGTTATTTGGCTTCCAAACCAATCTTAATGCTTTGATGATTATCGGTTTTGCCTTTGGATTTGTCTCTTATTTGCCAAATGCTCACTTAAATGCACTGACCTTAAAATATGCCCCTCAACGTCTTGCCGGGTCGGTAATGGGTGTGCAAAATTGTGTTTTCCAGCTGGCGTCAATTCTTTCCCCAATTGTCATCGGCATGAGCGTTGACTTGACCGGAGCTTTCCGTGCCTGTTGGATTACCCTGGCGCTGGCACCGCTCGTTGGCGTGATATTCCTGTTTGTAATCAATGATAAGAAGACAGCGGTTGAATCGTAAGAAAATTGAAGATTGAAAATTAAATTAAGAAAGAAGGTTAATTAAAATGTTAACACCAAAAGAAAACGCTTTGAAACTCTTTCATCATAAAATGCCTGAATATTTACCGATTTATGGTGAAGGCCTGATCAACAATGTACCGATTAATGGTTTCCACGAAAGACCCACAGGCGGAAAAGACGGATACGACTGGTTTGGCGTCCATTGGCAATTCAATGATGGCGATCCGGCACCGGTTCCCGGAACGAATTATTTATTGGACGATATCTGTGACTGGAGAGATGTTGTGAAATTCCCGGATTTGGATGCCTTCGACTGGGAAAAAGCAAAAGAACTGGATCGCATCAATACATTTGATCGAAAAAATAATGTCTTATATCAGATGATCCATAATGGTATTTTTGAAAGGTTGAACGCCTTGATGGGATTTGAGAACTCATTAATGTCCTTACTCGAGGAACCTGAAGAATGCGCCGAATATTTTATGGCGATGGCGGATTATAAATGCAAACTGATTGATAAGTTGGCTGAGCATTATCAGCCAGATATCATCAGCTACCATGACGATTGGGGTACTCAACGCAATCTTTTCTTTTCCCCCGACGTCTGGAGAGCGCTGATTAAACCAGCAACCAAAAAAATTGTTGATTGTGCACACAGTCATGGCATTATTTTTGAATTACATAGTGATGGGATGATTAAAGATTTAGTGCCAGAAATCGTTGATGATTTAGAGGTCGATTCCATCCAACTGATGGCAATCAATGATATCCCAGCGCTAAAAAAAATCACCAGCAATAAAGTCATTTATAATGTATTTATCAATAATCAGAAATTCGAAACCATGGAAAATCTCAACGAAGAAATACTCCGGAACGAAATTCGCGAAGAGATCATGACCCAAGGCGAAGATGGTTGTTATCTTCCGTCATTCCTCCTGTTAGATCCAAAATGGGCTGACATTATTATGGATGAAGTAAAACAATGTCAAAAAGTTTTATATCAATAATCACTTAATTAATGACTCTGCAAGATTAGTCCAAAAATTTTAAGAGACAGAAAAATTACGTTTTCCTGTCTCTTTTTCATTTTGACGATCAAGTTATTCTTCATGCTTTTACAATTTGATTTTTACAGATCGTAATTCAGTGTCAATTGCCTTATGCAAAGGCAAATTTATTGATAGATATTATGGATTGTGCTATTATTAAGTTGGGTATATTGACAAAACGCTTAAAAATAAAACATGAGAGGTTCACTGCAATCATGAAGCAACAGGATAAAAAAGAACAAATTTTATTAGCCGCAAAAACACTTTTTTATGAAGACGGTTTCACCAATACAACCATAAAAAAAATTGCCCAAAAAAGCGAAGTACCGGTGAGTACTGTGCATTATTACTTTCAGACAAAGGATACGATTATTCGTTCGATCTACTACGACTTCATCGAGGCAATTGATTCTTTTTTATACCAAAACAAACCGGAAATTTTTACAAACCAGATTTTATCACATGCTGTCAGTTCGAGAATATACTATGATATCATTTTAAATAATGAATATAACCGACGCGTCTATTATGAAGTTTTACAACACAATTCCAATTACGGGATACTGGACACCTATGCTGACAAGATCTATCGACAGTATATCAAAGATAACAATATTATTATTACCGATGAATTGTTAAACATCTATACTCACATGAATTTTGGCGCACGACGTGAATTCTTTATCCAATATTTCAATGGAAATCTGAGCCTTTCAGTCCAGGATTTGGTGACTGTTATTAATGGTTTAATCCCCCGGCTCTTTAAACTTGATCAGAATTTAGTCGATCGCCTTATGTTGGATTCTATCCTTATTTTTGATACGTTGGATTATGATGAATTTAAATTTTTGATTTAGACTGATTCAGTATCAACTGACGAATCCCTCTTATTATGGACAGCACTAAAATTTTAATAAATTAAAGAGCTCTGAAAACACCTTATACAGGTCGTTTCACAGCTCTTTATTCATTAAGTTTAATGATTTAAGGATTTATCCTTAAACTTCACAATCTAAAATCTACAGCATTTGCCTGGCCGATGTCACGGTGATTTCCAGCACTCTGGTTAGGAACGAGAATTTTTCTTTCATCATCTCATATTCCGCACCGGATTCAATGAATTTAGCGGTTCCTTCAATTGCAAAGCCGGTTCCCTGGTACGCCAGCGTGCCTTAAACTTATTAATGAGGAGACCATGAGTCGATTAAAAGATCTTTTCCCTTCTCGCGATAAACCTAAAAATTATCTGGACAACATCAACCCATCAAACAATCAGCCAATCCCGGCACTCCCGCTGGGATTGGCTGATCTGTTTCTTCTTTTTTTGTCTGTTTACCCTTAACGATCCCCATAATGACTCTTGCAACCGATGATATAAATGGTATCACCCTGGATTTTGTAAATGAGTCGCTCGCTTTCCGAGATTCTTCGGCTCCAATAGCCGGAGAGCTCGTGCCGGAGGGCTTCGGGTTTCCCAATGCCGGTGTAGCCATTGCGCTCAATATCCCGAATCAGTTCATGAATTTTTTTGAGGATCTTTTTATCTTGATTGTGCCAGTACAGATACTCCTCCCAGGCATTCTCTGAAAACAATTTATTCATCGTTCATGTCACACGCTTTTAATTCGATCGTTTTCCCCTGTTCAATTTGCTCTTTACTTTCGATCAGACGATCATAATAGGCTTTATTACTGGTAATATAAGCATTTTCAATTAAATTATTATATTCATCAAGACTGATCAGAACGACATTTTTTTCGCCTTTCCGGGTGACAATGATGGTTTCACAGTCATCGGTTACCTTGTCAAAATAAGATTTCATCTTGTTTCTCATGGTGGTATAATTGATGGCTAACATGATCTTTCCTCCTTAAGGACTTTATTCTGTACTTAATATTGTATTTTATTGGGGATAAAAAGTCAAGAAAACTCGGCCGGGTGACAGACACGCCTAAGCTTTAAGATTCCCTGCTGGCATTGGCCTGATCGTTTTTTTGTGGTGTAGCTGCTTAACTTGGCTTTCGCAAACGATAACGGGTATTTTTGCCCTTGCCTACGGCTTCCAGCAGGCCGTTTGTGACCAGCTTTTTCAGGTACCGGCCTGCAGCTGTTTGGCTCAGCTCCAGGGTGGTTTCAACCTCACGCCGGGTGAGCTCGGGTTGTTTTTTTAAAAGCGTCAGAATTTCAGCTTCGATCCCCATCATCGTTTCATTTCCGGGCATTTCATTGCGATTGGGCAGGGTTATTTTGAAGGCGTTTTCGGTCGCTTCAATTTTTGGTTGAATCCGTTCCCCTTGATAAGCTTTGAGAATTTTTGGTACCCCCGTCCCATAAGCTTCAATCAGCGCCAGACGATAAAAGATACTGGCCAGATTTTCGTTCCGGGTCATTGAAATCCCCAACATCATGTCTTCAAAGGTGATTCCCCGAACCAATCCGCCCACCGAGACAAACTCCAGATGATCATCAAAAATGCTGATCAGGGTGCCGGCACTGTATCCGTAATCCCGATGAACCAGGGCATTGAGTAGAGCTTCCCGAACGGCTTCCGGTGGAAAATTTCGTTTATCGGAGCGATACAAACCAACAATTTCGGCGCGGGTTCCATTATAGAGATCAATAAAATCATAGGCTTCGTTTAGTTGTTTGAGCAGCGAACCGGTGAGTTCCCGCCGGTCTCTAAACACTGATTTATCATTCCCCTGAAAAACGGCCATTTTAATTTTGTGATTGCATTGATCCGACAGGAGCATTCCCAAGTTGGTGAAGATGCCAGCGGTACTCATCATCTTCAAGCTCTTGAACTGATTTTCGCCAAAGGGTACGCCCCGCTTTTTAAATTCTTTGGCAGCCTCCTGAAAAGTCAAATCCTGATTGAGCGAACGGGCCGTCTCAAAGCGCTCGCCATCGGTTTCTTTTATCATTTTAATGATCGCCGTTTCTGTTGCCGGAACGGATGAAGCCCCTTGTCTGACATAAACACCCTCGGGACGGATTCCCTTACCAGACAAATAATAAGGACAAGCCGTTCCCTTTTGAACCGTTACCTTGACGATAGGTTTATCTTCCATGATCACCGGTTCCGTTTTGACAAATACGGTGACATCCGGCTTGATGGCATCTCGAATGGCATTTGATGCTTTTAACATGATTTCATCCGCATCTGTTACCCCTGCGATGGAGCCGTCGTCGTTAATCCCGAGATACAAAATACCACCATTGGTATTGGCAAATGCGACGATTGTTTTTTTTATCTCGTCAACATAGCTTTGTTTAAATTCAGTTGTTTCGCTCTCAATTAGCATTCTCTCATCAACTCCCCTGTCATTCTTGTCACTATTCTAACCGATTCTAACCATTCTTGTCAAGTTTAGTGGTTAGAATCGCACCAATAAAAACGCCCTATTTGCGGGCTATCTGCTGCAAATAGGGCGTTTCTTGCCCACGTGCCTAACTTATAAATCAATATGTTAATGCTCGTTTCGATTATTCTACCTAAGAGGATTGACTTCTGCACAATTAGTTGATAATATTGTGCAGAAAGAGAAACGATTAGGCAGAAAGGAATCGAAAATGCGAAAGTTTGATTACACAAAACTCCCTGATGAGTTAATGCATTATGAGTTAATGAACTTAATCTCGGCAATTCATGAATATAAGGGAAAGCAGGAGTTGTTCATTGAAGCGAAACCCGATATCCTTGAGTCCATGCTGGAAATTGCAAAGATTCAAAGTACTGGTGCTTCAAACCGAATCGAAGGTATTTATACATCCGATGAACGTTTGGATGCGCTGGTAAAACTAAAGGCTGAGCCACAAAACCGATCAGAGCGTGAAATTGCCGGTTATCGGGAAGTGTTAAGTTTGATTCACGAAAACTACGATCACATTACCCCAAACACAAATGTTATCTTACAATTACATCGAGACTTATATCACTTCAGTCCGTCTTCAAGTGGTGGAAAATTTAAAAATTCAGATAACATTATTGCTGAAACCGATGTAAGTGGAAAACGTAAGGTAAGATTTCAACCGCTTTCTGCATTTGAAACACCTGACGCAGTCGATCGTTTAACGACGACTTTTATTGAAGCAGTGAACGCTGATAAGTATGATCCGTTGCTGTTAATTCCAATGTTTGTGCTGGATTTTCTTTGCATCCACCCTTTCAATGATGGAAACGGGAGATTGAGCCGATTGCTGACCTTACTGATCTTATATCGCTCCGGATATATTGTCGGGAAATATTTGAGTATTGAAATGATTATCGAAAATACCAAAGAAACCTATTATGAGGTGTTATATGACAGCTCAATTGGATGGCAGGAAGAAAAAAACCGCTATTTTACATTTGTTAAGTATTACCTTGAAGTCATCTTGAGGGCTTACAAAGAGTTTTCAACCCGTGTTGAATTGTTTCAGGATCGAAGCCTGACCAAACAAGAACGGATAAGAAAACTATTTGATGACACCCTTCAAAAGCTGTCAAAGCGAGTAATTTTAGAAAAATGCCCCGATATTAGTACATCAACAGTTGAGGTTGCGTTGGCATCTTTATTAAAAGAAGGATATATTATTAAAACTGGGGCTGGTAAGAATACCGCCTATATCCGTAATACTAATAAATAAAACTATAAAAACGCCCTATTTGCGGGCTATCTGCTGCAAATAGGGCGTTTTTATTGGTGCGTTATTCAATTTCAATTTGTCTGGTCAGCTCCGGCTTGGCCTGCTTGGGCACCGTGATGGTCAGAACCCCATCAGTCAGCTTGGCTTTGATGTCGTCCGAGGCGGCGTCAGCCAGAAAGACGTTGCGGGTCATGGCCGTGAATTTTCGTTCCCGATGAACATAGTTTTTATCCGTTTCTTCTTTTGTTTCTTCCTTCTTGACGGCTATCTGAAGTCGACCCTCTTCCAGGGATAGACTGATTTCATTTTTCTGGAAGCCGGGGAGCTCGGCCTCAACAATATACTCTTTTTCATTGTCCTGGAGGTCAATTTTAAAGGTGTCACCCGCTAAGCTTCTTCGCATCGGCCAACCTTCTGCAAAAAAGTCGTCAAGCATATTCTGGAAATCATTAAAACCGGTATTCATCAAATCATTTCTTTTTCTGTTAAACGGAATCAGTGCTGTCATCATAACTACTCCTTTACATTGTATTTTGTTAGCACTCTCACTTAGCGAGTGCTAACTATGGTTATTTTATACCATCTTTTTTTTTATCTGTCAATACTTCTGTAAAGCCTTTTAAGTTATTTTTAAGGCGGTCAGTTAATCCGATGATGGGTTTTTACTTCCGGTCATAGAGAATATTTTTACGCAAGGTTTCGGCCGCTTCCGCCCCTGCCAGAACAGTCACCAGTTCCAGGGCAAAGTCCACCGCTTTTCCCGGCCCCCGGGACGTAATGATACGGCCGTCCCGCACCACCGCTGCCTGCTGGTAGCAAGAATCCGGAAAGGCATCTTCAAAGCCGGGATAGGAGGTCACTTTTTTCCCAGTGATGATCCCCGCCTGGGCCAACACAATCGGCCCGGCACAGATGGCGGCGACTACTTTCCCGGCCGCTTCCATCGCTCTGACCACGCCAATCACCCGCGGGTCATCTCTTAAGTTGGCCGCCCCGGGCATTCCGCCGGGAATCACGACGGCCTCATAACTGTCAAGGTCACTCAGCTCGTCAATATGCCGGTCGGCCTTGACTTCAATCTGATGGCTGCCCGTCACCATCAGCCCATCTGCAATGCTGATCATCTCAACCGTCAGCGAGCTGATGCGGCGCAAATAATCAACAACCGTTAAGGCCTCCACTTCCTCAAATCCCGGTGCTAAAAAAACAATTACCTTCATCCTTCTCCTCCTTTACGAGCTTAATTAGTCATTTGCAAAACTGCCGTGCGCTTTGGGCCCAGTTTCGCACGAAACAATTTCTACACTGTACGGCGGACAGGCTATCGCCAGTTCGCCTACACGTTACGAAATCGTTTGTGGAAACTGCACTCAAAGCAACCATTGTTCGATGTTTTTTAATTTCACTATTACCTATCCGTTTATCTTATTCTAGTCCCAAGCAGGCTAAATAACAACGACTATTTAAACGCCCGACAAATTTTTATTCTGCTTTTTCTATCGGGATGTGCTATCATTTCCTTTCAAGCCAAACCCCAGTTTAAGTGCCAGTCCTTGCATGTTCACCTGGCGATTGGGTATAAAGCTACTGACATCAATGCCAGCCACTGCGTTTTTATTTTGGCAATTCCCCTGACGATAAAGGAGACTATTATGGAAGATACCCACGCCCTGATTGCTTATCTCAATGCCCTGCTGGATGGAAAAAAGCCACCGCTGCCAGCCGGTTACGCCGATGACCCCGATTTTCTTTTGCTGATTGGGAAGCTTGGACACATCCAGGCATTTGTTAGTGAGGCCCAAAAAACGGATACCGGCGACATCTGTGATCTGGATGAGTTGATCGCCCTCAAGAAAAAGCTTAAGGAAAGTGAAGAACATCATCGGCTGCTGATTGAAAACGCCAGCGACATTATCAGCACCGTCAACCTCGATGGTGAATTTACCTATATCAGCCCTTCGGTGGAGCGGATGACCGGCTACACGGTGGACGAGGTCACCCATCATTTTCTTGAAATCAACTATTTTTTGCCGGAAACCTTAAAGGTCATGGAACGCACCATGGCCCTGGTCAGACAGACAATTGCCCGGGGCCAACGCTTTGATTCGGTTCGTTTTGAACAGATGCAATATACCAAAAATGGCCAGGCCTTCTGGACCGACACGGTTCTAACCGGGGTTTATGATGATCAGGATCAGCTCAAAGGATTGCTGGGCGTATCCCGGGATATCACCGAGCAGGTGCGGCTGCGGGAGGAAATCATCCGGCTTTCGCAAACTGATAAACTGACCCAGCTTTACAATCGTTCCCGGATCGAGGATCTGCTGGAGGATGAGTATAAATGGGCCAACCGCACGGATTCGACCTTTGCCGTCATCTTTCTGGATGTCGATCATTTCAAGTGGGTCAATGATCGTTTTGGCCATCAGGCCGGGGATCTGATCCTCAATGAGTTGTCGACGGTACTGCTTGACAACATCCGCCAGACGGATCGGGTCGGGCGCTGGGGCGGCGAAGAATTCGTTTTTATTCTGCCCGATACCGATGCCACCGGAGCCCTGCTTTTTGGTGAAAAAATCCGGTTAAAGATTGCCAGACACCCGTTTACCAATCCGACCCACATCACTGCCAGTCTGGGGGTGGCGGTTTATCAGGGCCGGGGCACCCTAATTGACCTGCTTGCCCGGGCCGATGACGCCATGTACGCCGCCAAGAAGGCCGGTCGCAACCAGGTGCAGTTGGGCTAGACCTGGACTCTCAAACAACCACCCGCTGAGAACGAAAGTAGTCTTCTTAGTTTTGCAGTAGCCGGATGGCCTCGGCCAACTCGACATCTTCCCCATTGGCAATCCGGATGGCATTTTCCGCCGTCATCGGAATGAGCAGATCCGGGCGAACTCCGCCGTTGCCATTACGACTGTCCAGCTGAATGTTTTTCTGTTCGTCCAGCGACTGTCCCGACGGCCAGTGGACCGTCAGTGAACCGGGCATCAAGGCTTCAGCGCCAGCCAGGCCAAATGATCCATTGGTGCCATAAAAACCCAGCGTTCTGACATTGGGCAGTTTCTGAAGCCCCATCGCCAGCCCTTCTCCGGAACTGACGCACTTGGGATTGATCAAGACAATCACCGCTCCCCCATAATGCGGTTGGGTCGGCGCAATGGTCAGACCAACACTGCCGTCTTCATTTTCTTGAATTTCAAATGCCCCTGTTGCCGGATTATAGAGATTCTGGTATTCATAAAAGGCTGGCTGATCATAAAAAAATCCCAGCATATCCGCCGCCATCTGATCCAGTCCGCCAATATTATTCCTAAGATCGATAATAAGCCCCTGACTACCATTTTGTTTCGCAGAAGCAATGGCATCACGAAGCAGCTCCAGGGTTGACTGCGTTTTTCCGGTTTCTTGAAGATCAGCATCGAGTTCTCCCTGAATTTTTACATAAGTGATCGTATCAGCCACCGTTTGGCTTTCCACCATCGCCGTTGGCACCGGATCCGGGTTATCGACCCCGACAAACATATCCCTGAGTTTATTGGAAACCACTGCATCCGGATAGTTTTTGCGAAGCGACTGGCCCCCATCATCAAAAGCAACCAGCCTTGCCAGGGTTACCCCATCAGCCCCCAGATAACCGATTTCAACCGGCTGGCCAATCGGAGCCCGAACCAGATAGGCCAGCTTTTTCAGATTCAGATATTCGGTGGTGGCCGATGTTCCACAAAGCAGCGTTTCGGTTTGCTCCAGCGCCGTCCGGATCGGCTGGCCATTCCAGGAAACCACTTCTGTCCCCGGCCGCAGCCCGGCTGCAAAGGCCTGCGACGCAGGATCAACCCAACTGATGACAATGTTATGATCACTGCTGTTTGCAAGTGCCAGCCCATAGCCGCCACCAATAAACAAATCATCAATTTCTTTAAGATTGTTGACCCGGACATGGCCATCGGGTATTTCATTGAGATAAGCCCGCAGCGTCAAATAGTAGCCTTTAAAATCCTGACTGCTTTGGGCGGCGGCAATCTGGGGTGTATAGGTGGCATGAAGGGAATCCCAATCAATTCCCTTCCATTCTGTGAAGGCATATTCCTGCGCGAGGGTTTCGTGTAGCGCTTCAAAGGCTGCTGTCCAGCTGCGGTCACTAAAATCGTTGGTTGCCTCCGATTGGGTCGGTGGCCGGTCAAAATAGGCAAGAATCCCGGCAACGACGATGACGATACAAAGAATCGCAAGTAGTTTTTTTATTTCCCTGGTTTGCATAAGAACTCCTTTCAAAGCTTGCGGAAATCCCCGAGACTTCTGCCATCAACAGCAAAATTTCAGCGCTTGACGGTTTCTTTTTTTAACCGACGAGCCACGAGCCCTGTTACGATAATAAAGCTCACTCATTTTGCGATTACAGGTTTTCCGCCGAGTTTAAATTAAGGTTATTATATAACACTTTAAGTCATTTATCCAATAAATTTAATCCGCTTGCTGATCGTCGGGTTAAAAAAATACCGGATTGCGGCGCTTCGCCACGACCCGGTATAGTTTATTTATTGCCCCACCGGCCCGATGATCCCGGCCCGATAGGCTTTGCTGTATTTGCGACAGTGCTTATCCTGTCCCATCAGGGCATAGGTGGCGAAGATGGTGCCCATCATTTCCCGATTTGTCGGATCCAGCACCGCCGAATCCATCCCCGCTTCCATGGCAAAGGCCATGGCCGTTTTATTCAGCAGTGGTCGTACCGGTAAACCAAAGGAAATATTACTGATCGCCCCGGTAACGTGGATGGTTGGATAGAGCGCCTTGATGGCCCGGATTTCGTTACCCAGGTTGACCAGAGCATTGTTATCGGTTGACAGGGCCATCACACAGGGATCAATGTGAATCCGATCCGGGGTGATCCCCAGTTTATCAGCCTTTTCCACTATCCGGCCGGTGATTGCCAGCTTGGTTTCCAGATCACAGGGAATTCCCTTGTTGTCACAGGTTAAGCCAACCATTTCCCAACTATTTCCGGCCAGCAAGGGCAACAGGATCTCGCACTTGTCTCCTTCTTCGGAAATCGAATTGATCATCCCCGGTTTGTTGGCATCTTTAAAGACGGCTTCAATGGCCCGGGGATTGGGGCTGTCAATACACAGCGGCGTGTCCACCGCATCCTGCACCACCGCTATCAGCCACTGTAGCGTTTCGATCTCCTCTTCCGGCGCAGTGCTGGCACATATATCAATAAAATCCGCTCCCGCTTCGGCCTGCTTGATGGCCCGGTCAGCGATAAAAGCGGCATCCCGTTTTTCGATGGCTGCCTTCACCACCGGAATGCTCCCGTTAATTTTTTCTCCGATAATAATCACTGCATTTCTCCTTTTTGTCTGTTTTCTCCATTATATCAGCAGATTCATGTAAAAATCAAAGGTTTCCTTGCTAAACCGTTCAAAATTGGCCCGGGCAAAATCCGGGGTCAGCGGATATTTTTGTTTAAAGCTGTCCCAATCAAACAGGTATCGTGACTGCGGCTTTGGTACCTGGTTTTCATCAAAAACAAAACCTTCACTGTTAAGCGGTGTACCAAAAGTATCCCCGGGGTTTTTATAGGTTGCGTAATCCCGGATAAATTCGGTCAGCGCCGCCAGGGTGTCGAGGTTTACTTCCTTTAAGGTCAGTGGGTTTTTATCAAAACCAAAAATATAACCGCCGCCAGGCAGCATGATATCCAGAAACGCCTTGGCCCGGTCAACAATCTGGGCCGGGGTATCGGTCTTTAATGCGGCGCTGGGGAATAAGCCAGTCAACAGGAATTTTTTGCCCAGCTTGTCTTTAATGGTCTGGGGATCTCCATATTCAAAAGCCAGCTGGCAACCCGCCGGAATTTCTGACTCTAGAATATCCAGATAACGGCTCCAGTCGTGTTCGCAGAACATATTGGGACGGGCCCCCACCGCCGCAAACTGCTTAAGCATCGTTTGATAGGACGGCAGGTAGATTTCCACAAAATCCTTTTCCCGCATAAAGGTCGGCATATGCAGCGGTATAAAGACCGAGCCCTGGGGATTAATATTCCCCGGCAGACCCCAATGAAAGAGCAACGGCATCACGGCGTCAGCTGCTTCCTGAAGCTGGCTTTTATGTCGGCGGACATCCATGCTGATGCCGGAAAAACTGCGCAGCTGATCAGCAATAAAATCCAGTGGGGCTTCGGTAAAATTAAAGGAGCCAAGCGGACTGCCGGGATAATAGCCATGAGTCTGGATCAGTTCAAAAAATGTCGGCAGAAAGGCCATTTCGTCATTTGTAAGCGCCTGCTTGCCCATCTGAATGGCAGTTGCCATGATCAGGGGATTCTGAGGATCAAGATTTTTATGCTGTCGGGGAATTACTGTTTCGACCAGAAAGTCAAAGGTATTTGCAATCAACTGGGGGTACTCATCATCCAGCATCCCGACCACCTCCGGATGTTGGACAAAACCGCCATTGCCCATCACAAAGGACTGGGAACCATAGAGCTGATACATCGACGGCGTCCGGGACAGCAAAAAATTAGCCGGAGCCACCGGACAGGAATCCGAATAGATTTTTTTGCACAGATCGCGGGCCGGATCGGACAGAAGCCCATAGTTAAACTGAAAATCAAAAAGATTCTGGCCCCCATATTCGGCCACCAGATGCTGGGGCAGGGTAATCCCAATCGGCATCCGCTCGGGTATGGTATTGGTATAGAAATCACGGTACAGTTGACTGCGTTTTTGTTGCAAGGCTAAAACATCACTCATTTTGTTCCTCCACGTAAATTTATTTTAAAATGACCAGACGCATCATCAAACGGCCACATCGGATGCAGTTAACGAATCACTTTCTTTTATTTTTAAGCAAAAGTAATTTTGCCTGATTGACCGTTAAAGGTTTACAGCTCTAGCGACATCATAGCAAAATCTAAACAGCCCTTCTGTCTCGCAAAAGACATAAGGGCGGTTTTTTTGTAAACTTTTATATTTTTAAGATTATCTAAATGGTTTGTGAGCAAAATTGTCGCAATTTTTCCATGTTTATAATAAAAATCTGGTTTCGCCGGGTATCAATGATCTGCTCCTCCCGGAGAATCTTTAAATACTTGGCCACATTGGCCCGGTTGAGTCCCACGAATTCGGCAATCGCCTGCTGGGAAAAGGGAATCCGCTGATCATGCTCATTGGTGTTTTTTAAATAGATATAAAAAAAATTACAGATCTTCTCCATGCCGGTGGAAAATAACTGGTTGGCCAGTTCCTGACCATTCAGCGACACCAATTTAATATACGCCTGGTACATCGCCATATTCAGATCCGGATTGGAATTAACATACCGCTCAAAGCCGATCCGATTAAAGACAAACACTTCCAGATCGGTGACTGCCGTAAAGGCAAAAGACCGCATCATCTCAATCTCGCCCGGAAAATACAGCGGCGCCAGATAACCCTTACCATAAAACGATGACGTCTTGACGTTCCCGGATTCATGAATAAAGGAGCCCGACATGGTTCCGGAGGTAATGTAGTACATCTCATCGAGGGGCTCGCCAAAGCCGTTAACCGGCTCGTTTTTAAGGTAGCGTCGAACCGTTTTTTTAATCCCGGCGAAATAATCTTCAAACGCCGAAAAATCATCGGCAAAATAATATTGCAGCTCCATTGTGCCTGCCTTTCATCTACAAATCATTGGTGTCAGCTTTAGCTGCAGTTTTATTTAAATACATTTTTTCATCGGCTTTTTCCAGCATCTGTGGGAGTGAGTCACCGCCATATTCATAACCAACGGCGTATTGGATTTTCAGTTGCTCTGACTTTTTGTTATACAGGATCGTGGCCAGTTCGATCTCCTTTAGCAACTGCTGTATTTGTTCCTCACGATGATTTTTGATAATCATTATGAATTCATCGCCGCCATAACGGCCAACAAAGACATTTTCATTGGTCAGATGGTTTAAAATATCTGCAAAAGCTTTAATCAGAGTATCCCCCGCACTATGACCGATGGTATCATTGACCCATTTCAGATTATTAAGATCCATCATCACCATACAATAGGGGCCCTGTTTGCGATCCATCGGTGTCCAAATCTTCTCTTCACAGCTCAGCCGACCGGGTAGTCCGGTTGGTTTATCATAATAAGCCGCCGTGGCCAGCTCTTTGTTTTTTCTTATCAAATGGATTTCGGTGATGGCCTGTTGGAGTGAAATGACAATCAGCAGGCCCAATAGGATAACCATCACCAATTCCAGGCTGGTGAGAACTTTTGTTTTTTGTTCCAGATAAAATTCTGCCGTTCCGACCACGTCGTTGGCCATATTAAAATAGGTTTCACTCATCTGAACGACTTTCTCCTTGTTGCCCGGATCGCTCCGATAGATCATAATTTCTGTCTGCAACTCATCCCAATAATCATTCAGCTCCGAGAGCTTTTCAAGATAGGGAATGTCGTCCAGTTTATCCAGATCGTACTGTCCTTGCCCGGTCTGGAGCTCATTGAGAATTCCGTCCAGATATAGCATCAGATCATCCTTGGGGATGCCGTTGGTTTCCAGCTTAACCAGTCGCTGGGTGCCGCCACGGATAATCCCGGTATAGTTGATCACCCGTCCGGTTCCCTGGATAATGTCCACCAGCTGGAAAATATTAAACAGCACGATCCCTAAAATAACGACACAGACCAATTGTACAACTTTATATAGCAATTTTCGATTACTATTCATACTTTTATTATCCTCAGTTTTTTATCTTTCATCGTATCTGTTTCTGGTTTATCTGTCAACGCAAATATTGGATCCAGAAAATAATGAAGCTGAACTTTTGCCCTCGTTTTTTTGTAATTTGCTGTTATTTCATATTCTTACCCCGAGTCATTTTAATTAGCCATCTTTTATAAAATTTCTGCCAATTGTTTTGCTTCTGCCAGCCTTTTAATCCGGCTATCTCAGATTTCATCGTTTAATAAGATCCTTTCAACCGCAGCAAAGCCGATCCGCTCAATCGTCTGGGCCAACCGCTCCCGTGGCAAACCATTGTCTAAGTAAAAATTGACTATTTTATTCATAGTTTGTTTGCTGCCTTCGTTGATTGCAGACTTAAAAAACCATTGTCATACAAAATAAGTGTCTGGCCGCCATATCAATCCGATTGATTGCCGAAGAAGTCCAGGCTGGTGAGCTTTATGCCTTCAGACATCAGGACTCGATCTGGAATCGCACCTTCGATCTGGTTTATCATAAAGACAAGCATCTAAGCCCGGCCATGTCCGATTTTATGGAGGTTGCCCGAAACTATGACAACACCGGCAGTGTGACAACTATTCCATCGGGCCAGCTGAGTTAGCTGCCAAAAAACCAGCCGCTTCTTTTCAAACGACTGGTTTTAGGGTTTTATTCGCTTAAAACCCCAGCAGATCAAGAACCTTGTCATCGACGTGGCGGTTCTGCCCGACAAAGGGGTAATTGTGAATGTGCAGGGCCGGGTTAAAGTTCAGCTCAATAATACTGTAATTGGTTTTATCGGGTTTGGCCTTTAAATCCTTTATAATGATGTCGGCCCCACAGATTTTGGCCCCCACCGCTTTGGCAGCTGCCACCGCTATGGCCTTATAGTCCTCACGAATCGCATCGGTAAAATCGATGCTGTCGCCGCCAGTGCTGATATTGGAGTTTTCCCGCAGATAAACGGTTTCGCCCGCTTTGGGAATGGTCGCAACCGTTTTATGCTGTTCGCCAAGAAAAGTAATTTCGGTATCATCCAGCGTAAGCTTCTCCAGCGGCGTCACATAGCCCTTGCCCCGCAGCGGATTGCGGTTTTTTTCGGCCACCAGCTCGGCAATGGTAGAAACCCCATCCCCCACCACATTGGCCGGTACCCGGTGAAGAATCCCCGCCACTTGCTCGCCAATCACCAGAAAACGGTATTCTTTGCCGGGGACAAATGTTTCAATCAGCACTGTTGTATCATACTCAAAGGCCTGAACCACCGCCTGTTGAAAACAACCTGCACACTGGAGATTTTTAAAAATCGCGATTCCCAGACCAAAATTGGTGGACTTGGGCTTCACCACAACATCCTGGCCCCGAAAGTTCTCAAAATGAGCCATCGCTTCATCGGCAGATTTAACCCTAATTCCCGCCGGAACGTTAATCCCTTGTTCCCGGAGTACCAGTTTGGTGACTTCTTTATTCTCCATAATCAGCGGCGCAATATAGGTATCCTTTGAAGTCCGTGTCGCCTGCTTGACGTATTCGGTTTTTTCGCCTTTTGTAAGCCGGATAAAATTATCCTCAGCATCCAGAATCTCAACAGTAATGCCCCGCTTCTTTGCTGCAGCGATCAGCATTGCCGTTGATAATTCCAGGCCGTCATTTTGATTATTAAACATCGTGATCGTCTCCTTAGCCAATTATTGTTGAAATATTTTCTATCAGTATAACCTGATCCCGCCCTCAGGAACAGTGTTTTTTTTAGAATTTATTTTCACAACTTTCTTACCGTTTCATCACCCAACCACTCAACTTGCGACGTAAGCCCCACCCTCAAATACCTTGAAAAATATAAGCCAATCACATTCTACTTGACAATATTTCCTGTGCGTGCTATTATCGCCATAGTTAGTCAGCTCTAACTATGGCGACCTCTCCAAACTTCTTCTCTTGCGATAAATCCTGGAATTTCTGCTTCCAGGATTTATCAGTAAACTCAAAAACACGACCATTTAAAAATCATGTGAAGACCAGCGGCAATTTTTTTTGCGGCCAATTTTTTTAACGCCATTGTTAGTCATTCCTAATATTTTATTCCGATGAGCCTGTTATTTTAAAAAAAGTTCCCTTGTTTTACCTCAATCACTTTATTTTGAAAGGAATTAACCATGATCCGATCACGATTTTCAACCTACTACCAAAACCATCCGGAAACCTATGACATCACCGCTCTGATCAGTTCACTCGACAGTCATGCAAATGTGTCCCGTTCCCAGTTGGCAGCCACTTCTCAATTATCAAATCAAAAACTGGAAACCGAAACGCTCTGCTCTGACTGTGAATTTTTCCAAAAGTGTGTCGAAGCCAAGGTCGAAAAAGCCTTACTCTGTCTTCAACGTTCGACTTTATGCCTTCAAAATCTGATCAGACTTTCAGAATCTGACCGGTAAGTTGTAACCCATATCGCATGACATCTTGCTGTCCAACTAAGACTGATTTTTTTATTTGTTGCTGAAGACACCCCAGAATTTATGACTTCCGATTCAATCCAAAAAAATCAAAGCTCATTTAAAAACAACGTCAACCGCTCACAAGTATCGTCCAACTCCCGGATTTTATCCCCCAGCTGTTTTGAGGCATCTTCTTTATCGACAATGACCCGATTGACCAACGCTGTAAGATCCTTTTTCAGTGCATTTGACTCCTGTTCCAGTGCGGCCGTAAAATCCCGGACGCTCTCGCGGATCTTATACTGATAATTATAAATCATGTTGTTGACATTATGCTCAGTATCGGTGGCCATCTTCTGCTGATAACGGGCGTAGATTTTTTTATTGGCGTAACCCCGGGGCAACAGGTAAACCAGATCATTGATATCCACCAAAAAAGCCGCCGGTTTCTGATTGACCTTGACATAGAAATCATCCCGCGAGGACAAGGTATGCACAGTGGTATCAACCTGATAGTTTATGCCGAAGAGTTCCGCCACCACCTGACCCAGAAACGCTTTGAGATCATCAATCTGTTGATTGAGAATTGCCGCCAGATGCTCATAACCCCGGGACAGGCTGTTAAGCCCGGTCTCGCTGAGGTCGCTAAGATGCTGGGTCAGGCAGGTATCGAGCAGCGCCATCAGCACTTTCTCGAGATCTCTTGTTTTATTCTGCTGATGCTGCTGATAGGCTGCCGCCAATTCCTCAGCCAGCTTCTTCCCAATCTCCCTGGCGCCATCCTGCAGCACTGCCCGAATCTGCTCCAGCAGCTCGTCAATGTTGCGTAGCAGATAAAAGCTGGCATCTTTGGTAAGCTGATCCAGACTTCTCAGTTTTTCTTCCAGTTCGCAGCGTTTTTCTTCCAGATTGTCCAGTGGCATACTATAAGCCTGGCGGTATAGCATAAGATGGGACAGCGCCGCTGCCAGCGACTCCCGAAACTTAATCTGGACCGAATCAAGAATAATCCGGTCGGCCGAAACCGCCATGTCCCCGGTGATTTTATCAAAAAGCGCAGCCATTCCAGCTTTGGTTCGGGCACTAATGGCAAATAGTTCAATCGCTTCCACCTCCATGATCTGACAGAGAATATCATGACAATAACCCAGATAGGCGCTCAAATCGGCCGGGCTGATGGTGTCGATCTTATTGATTGTAAAATAAAACTTGGCGGCGTAGTTGCGGGCTTGACTAAGGAATTCCCGCTCGATTTCGTTAATCGGACTGTCCACCGACAGCATAAAGACAATTGCATCGCTGTCTTTCATCAAGGCATAGGCTTCATCGGTATTGTTCTGATGAATCGACCCAACCCCCGGGGTATCCACCAGAATCAGCCCATCCTTTAAAAAGGGATTAGGCAAAAACAGGTTGACAAATGACACCCCTTTCTGGTTATTGGGATTCTGCTGCTCAGCAATATACCCGACCAACTGTGTAAGCGGTATCGGTTGATGCGCCCCACTTTTAAAATAAACCTCGGCCAAGGCATCGCCGTACTGAATTTTAGTGGCCACCGAGGTGACCGGAATAATCCCCACCGGCAGCACCTCAGCATCGAGGACGCCGTTAATAAAGGTGGTCTTTCCCCGCTTAAACTGACCGATGACCGATATGACCAGCTCCCGGTTTTTAATTTTTTCTTTTAAATTCCCAATTTTTATGGTGTCTTCTTCGCAAACCCCGGTGGCCCGGAGTAAAGCAGCCACCTCATCGATGGCGGTGATAGTCTCATCTTTACTCATATTCACACTACCTCTCCTGGTTGGATCTCTGATAAAAACATGGGCCGCAAAAAATGCTGCGGCAATCAAAAAAAGCCAACGATTCTGTATTTTAACAGAAGTCATCAGCTTAACGCATTTTGGCGGTTGCCAGGGCGAACTTCATCACCTGTTTTATAGTTTAATCGATCAAAATGAAAATCTCAATTATTTATTGAAAAAAACCTTCAAATCTGACCACACTTATTTCGGTTTTATTTTTGATTTCGATTTCAGCACCACCTTTTATTGACACGATTATTTCCTCATGATAACATTATTTCATAGAAGGTGATGGAGTTCACCAAAATTGCTTATCAGCTGATGACTCCTGCAGGATTTGTAATGCTGCAGGTTTTTTATTGTCTAAAATAACCCACCTCACAAAATTTTAATCCCTTCGTGTCGAAATGTTTTGTCACTTAAGTCAGGAGGACTGTCATGAAAAAATACTACTTTATCGCCGCAGGCGGTGCCCTGGGTGCGCTGCTGCGGTTTGAGCTGAAAAGCTCCCCCAACCTGTTCCAATTCTCTGATCCACTGATTAATCTGGCCTTAACCATTCTGGTCATCAACCTGTTTGGCTGTCTGATTCTGGGATCGCTCAATGCCGTTTTTTCTAAAACCGAACGGATCAGCACCGATTTAAAGCTTGGCCTAACCGCCGGACTGGTGGGCGCTTTTACCACCTACTCCACCTTCTGCAAAGAAAGCCTTAATATTCTGGACGCCGGTTATCTGCGGTTTTTCTGTACCTATGTGGCGGCCTCCATTATCCTCGGAGTCGGTGCGGTTTACCTGGGCCATCTGATCGGCCATCATATTTTACACCCAGTGGGAAAAAATCTGGCAATCCGATTCAGCCTTGATAGCAATTAAGGAAAACACCTGATGGAAACTTTATGTGTTATTATAGGTGGAGCTTTGGGTAGTACCACCCGTTTTTATCTGGGCAAACGCTTTGCCACACGGCATCAACACCTCCCGATCGGCACCTTTGTGATTAACGTCTCCGGCGCCTTTCTACTTGGTGTCGTCACCGGTTTTGATATCTCTGCCCTGCTTTATGGTCTCTTTGCCGAAGGCTTTCTGGGGGCCTACACCACCTTTTCGACCTTTATGTTTGAAGACTTTGTACTGCTAAAGAACAACCGCATCCTCAGCGCCATCATTTATGTGCTGGCCACCCTGGTACTGAGCTTTGGCGCTTTTTATGGCGGCTTCCTGATGGCAAATGCTTTTATCAATTAACAACAAAATTTAACAATAAAACCACATCAATGCCTTTTACCGGCCATGATGTGGTTTTTATTTTTAGTGAAGCTCATCAGCAATAGCGCTAACCGCTCACCACATTTCGCTGCTCACCTTTTAAGTAGCAAGCCAGATTGTCAACGGCAATGTCTAATAGCCGCTGTCTGCTTTCCCGGGGCGCCCAGGAGATATGCGGGGTGATAATGATGTTTTTTGCCTGCAGCAAGGGGTTGTTCAGTTTAATCGGCTCGGTCGAGACCACATCCACCGCTGCACCGCCGACCTTACCGCTGTTGAGGGCGTCCCGAAGATCTGCTTCGTTGATCAACTGACCCCGGGAGTTATTGATAATCAAGACGCCATTCTTCATTTTGGCAATACTGGTCGCATTGATCATCTCCCGGGTGTATGAAAAAAGTGGCACGTGCAGCACAATCACATCAGCTTCCTGATACAATTCATCGAGACTCACATAGTGGCAGGTCTCTGATTCCAACTCCGGGTATTTCATCACATCATAGGCCAGTACCTTCATCCCCAGGGCCTGAGCAATGTGACCAGTGCGCTGACCGATTTTTCCAAAGCCGATGATCCCCATGGTTTTTCCGCTGAGTTCAATCAACGGATAGTTCCAGTAACACCAGTCCTGGTTATTGGCCCAATCCCCGGCCAGCACCGAATGAGCATAATCACCAATCCGGTGACATAATTCCATCAGCAGGGCAATGGCAAACTGGGACACTGCATTGGTGCCATAGCTAGGAATATTGGTAACGGTAATCCCCCGCTCACTGGCCGCTGCCACATCCACGATGTTATAGCCGGTCGCCAGCACCCCAATGTAATTAAGCTTTGGGCAGCGGTTCAGGGTTTCGCAGGTGATCGGGGTTTTATTGGTCAGAACCATCTCGGCATCGCCAATCCGTTTTGCCACCTCGGCTTCGGCGGTACGGTCATAAACCATCACCATTCCCAATTTTTCCAGACTCTCCCAACTGAGGTCCCCGGGATTCAGGGCATATCCATCCAAAACAACTATCTTCATTTCTGTCACCTAGTTTCTGCGTAATTTTTGGTATATCTTCATTGCAATCTTATTTCTTTCGTTACTCTGGCAGCTCAGCTGGTGGTGGCGCCTTGATCAGAATCAGTTCCAGGGTTTCCGGGTTAAAGTTATTCAGCACCATTTTGGTATTACCGGGAATTTTTAATACCGTCCCCGCCGGATAGGCATAATAATCCTGATCATCGAGCTGCAGCGAGACAATCCCCCGGACCACTGTCATATAGACCACCGCATTGGTAAAGTGTTCGGGGAAACCGTCACTCTGATTAATAATCACATGCATATAATGAAGGTTTTCATCGAGAATCACCTTTTCAACGACCTTGTCATTGCCGCCTGTCAGTTTAAATATCTGCTCAACCATTGTCTTTCTCCTTTTCTTTACGCTGCTTTTATCATTCAAATGATACGATGTATTTTTTATACCCATATTTAACGGGTTTAAAAACGCAAATATCAGATCTTATTATTTTTTACGATTAAGCTTGGTTAAATCACCTGTTAGTTGATTTATTCAACCAAAATCAACTGCAAATCCATTGTGCTTTTTCTTGAAAAATCCTATAATCAGGTTGAGGTGATGAAATGAAAGAACTGAATATTGGCAAAACGATCGTAACCAAACGCCGGGAAAAGGGTTTAACACAGGAAGATCTGGCGTCTTATATGGGGGTATCCAAGGCCTCGGTATCCAAATGGGAAACCGGCCAGAGCTACCCGGATATTACCCTGCTGCCCCATCTTAGCGCCTATTTTAATATTTCCATCGATGAACTGATGGGTTATTCCCCCCAGCTGACCCCGGCAGCGATCAAGGCCCTTTATCATCGGCTGGCCGATGACTTTGCCAGCAAACCCTTTGCTGAGGTTCTGGCCGAATGCCAGCTCATCATTAAGAAATACTATTCCTGTTTTCCGCTGCTGTTGCAGATGGCCGTACTGCTGGCCAATCATCATATGCTGGCAGCTGATCCGGCAGCCGCCACTGCCGTACTGAATCAGGCGGTGACCCTCTGTCAGCGGATCAGAGCTGAGAGCGACGACCGGATTCTAGCCCGGGATGCGCTCTCTATTGAAGGCACCTGCTATCTGATGCTGGGTCAACCGGCTCAGGTGATGGATCTGCTGGGCGAAGATGTCCGGCCCTTCCCCACCGATACCGAAATGCTGGCTCAGGCCTATCAGATGGCCAGCAACCCCGATAAGGCCCGGCAGGTTCTGCAGATCAGCAGCTACCAGCATCTGCTGTTTCTGGTTTCGACGGCTTCCGCCTATCTGATGCTAAATGCCAGTGATCTTGACCAGGTCGAAACGATTCTGGCCCGCACCCTGGGGGTCGCCAAGCTTTATGATCTCGATGCCCTGCATCCCAATACCATGGCGCAGGTTTATCACGCCGCCGCTCAGGTCTATGCCATTCATCAGGACGCTGACACCACCCTGGCCTTTCTGGCGGATTATACCGAGGTCTGCGTTTCTGACTTTTTTCCCTACGCCCTTCACGGTGATGACTATTTTGACGCCATCCAGCCCTGGTTTGAGACCTTTGATCTGGGCGTCGGCCCGCCCCGCAGCGAAGACGTCATTAAACAAAGCATGCTCGACGGCCTGGTGGCCAATCCCCTGTTTGATTTTCTCAAAGAGGATCGCCGCTTTGTGGATCTGATCAAAAAATTGGAAGCACATTTAATTGATGAAGGAGACAAACAATGAAACGAATTGGAATTTTTTTAGGCATCACTTTCTTACTGACCTGGGCCCTGGAATTTGCCTTAATGGCCAATGGCGGGCTGGGAAACAGCTACGCCATTGCGGTGCTGTCAGCCGTGATGCTGATGCCCGCACTGGGGGTGGTGGCCACCCGGCTGATTACCCGGGAAGGCTTTCAGGATTTTGGACTTAAGCCCCATTTTAAAGGCAATGTCCGCTATTATCTGGCTGCCTGGTTTGGTCCGGCGCTACTGATTATTTTCGGGGCGATCCTCTATTTTTTGATCTTTCCGGCCCAGTTCGACCCCTCCATGAGCCAGATTACTGCTCAATATGCCGCCCAGGGCATCACGCTGCCCGATGGAAGCATGACAGCCATCTTTATTTCTCAGCTGCTCTTGGGGATTTTTCTCAGCCCGTTGCTTAATATCATCACCACCTCCGGTGAAGAAATCGGCTGGCGGGGTTATCTGCTGCCCAAGCTGATGGAACACTACAGCCCCCGGGTTTCGATCGTTATTTCCGGAGTGATCTGGGGTCTGTGGCATGCCCCGATTATTGCCATGGGGCATAATTACGGCACCGGCTATCCCACTGCGCCCTGGGGCGGGATTGTGGCGATGGTGATCTTCTGTATGGTAGTGGGCGCCTTTTTCTCATTGCTGGCGATCCGCACCAAGAGCTTTCTGCCCGCTGCCATCGCTCATGGCTCTTTAAATGGTATGGCCGGGATCTCCCTCTTTTTTGCCCTGGGCACCCCCAGTCCCTTTATCGGGCCGCTGCCGGTGGGGATCATCGGCGGGCTCGGGTTCATTGTTGTCGGGATTTTATCGTTTGTCCGGGTGGGCAGTAAAAATACCATTGATTAATTATAAAAAACACCAAAAAACAAACAATCATTCTTGGCTTTTAATATGAAAATGATTTTAGGTTGACATAATGATATAGCTTTGATATAATATGTCCAATAAAGTTGTGAAGTATGTACTTTGAGTAGTTTTCCTGGTGAGCTTGTTTACGTGTTGAGAAACGTGGAAATGTGTAAGCTGGGAGCTTAATAAATGAAACCTGTACAGAAAAACATTTTATGGAACTGGGGCTTGTGTAGGATCGAGAGGTCATACACTATACTATTGGACATTTTTGTCACAAATGGTATATTGTGAGTTATTTTTTATAGCGAAGCTAGGGCACTCTAACTCTGTATTTACAGAGTTGGAGTGCCCTTTTTTTTATAAATTTTTCCTTTAAAATTTTGGATTTCTCGACGAACTCGGTAGCTATTGCTTTTCCTTGATTTTAATCACTCAATCGATAAAGGATTAAATCAAGTTTATATAAATTTACTAATTTTATTCAGGAGGAAGAAATGAAAAAGTTAATGATGATGATTCTAGGGGTGCTGTTGGTCGGTATTTTAAGTGGCTGTTCCGGAGCATCTGCTGACGAAACCACCTATTCAAAGATTATCGAAAAAGGTGAGATGACCTTTGCTATGACCGGAGCTTATCCCCCGTTTAACTATATCAATGAAAATGGTGAACTGGCCGGATTTGATATTGAAATTGCTGCTGCCATCGCCGAAAAAATGGGGGTTACGGCCAAGCCCATTACCGTCGAATGGGACGGTATCATCGGCGGTCTGACCGGTAATCGTTTTGATATGATCATCGGCAGTATGGCGGTGACAGAGGAACGTCTGAAACAGGTTAGTTTCACCGATCCCTACTACTATGACGGGGCACAGTTTTTTGCCAAAGCCGGTTCGGGATTAAATAGCATCAATGAACTGGAAAATGGTAAGGTTGGCGTCGTTACCGGTACCACCTTTCATGAATACCTGGATGGCATGACAAATATTGCCGAAATTCTTCAATTCCAGAGTGACGTCGATAATTTCAAAAGTGTCGATCAGGGCCGTTCTGATGGGCTGGTGACCAGCAAGGTCGTTGGCGCCCGAGCCCCGATTGATTATGGCGTTGCCATTGAACCCGTCGGTGATCTGCTGTATACCGAAAATATCGCCATCGCGATCCGTCAGGATGATAAGGAGCTGCTGGAAGCCGTCAACAAGGCTTTGGCCGCCATCATTGCCGATGGTACCTACGCCGAAATCAGCAACCGCTGGTTTGGCATCAATATTCTCGAAAAATAACCGTTATGCATTCAGGCAGTCCGGATCTTAACCGAACTGCCTGAACCCATTTAAATCGGATCCGGGTGGATCTGAATGAAAAAATCTAAAACTGTGACATCCGTGTCTTTTTATCGAGACGACACGGATGTCATCATTTTATGGTTATTCTAATTTCTACTCATTCAAAAAAAGGAGGTATCCCATGGATGCTGTCATCAACAATAGTATTGAATTTTTTAAAACCGTGGTGGAGTTTGCGCCGAAGTTTATCCCCGGTGTCATCTTAACCCTGCAACTGGCGTTCTTTTCCATCATTCTGGGGATGATTATCGGTCTGGTGGTGGCCGTATTAAAACTGACCAAATATAAGTGGTTAAAAAAAACCATGGACGTCTATATCACCATCGTCCGGGGAACCCCCCTATTGCTGCAGCTGTATTTTATCTTTTATGGACTCCCCAGCCTGGGTATTATGATTGACGCTTTCCCATCAGCAATCATTGCTCTGGCCCTGCACAACGGCGCCTATATCAGTGAAATCTTCCGGGGTTCCATCGAATCCATCGACTACGGCCAGCGGGAAGCCGCCCGCTCGCTGGGAATGACCAAATGGCAGGCCATGAAACGGGTGGTGCTACCCCAGGCGTTTAAGCGATCAGTCCCGGCTTTGGGAAATCAGTTTATCATTGCCGTCAAGGACTCTTCCCTTGCCAGTGTGATCACGATCACCGAAACAATGCTGTTGGCCCGTCAGTTTAGCGCCGCCACCTTTAATGTCTTCCCGATTTATTTCACCGCCGGAGTGTACTACCTGATTATTACCATGGGACTGACCAAAGTTCTCAGTCAGGTCGAATTAAAGTTAAAAGTGAATGAGAGGTAAACAATGAGCATGATTGAAATTAAAAACTTACACAAATATTTTGGCGAACTGGAAGTGTTGCGTGGCATCGATTTAACCGTTTCCGAGAGTGAGGTCGTCTGTCTGATTGGTTCCAGTGGATCGGGAAAAAGCACCCTGCTGCGCTGTATCAATTTCCTGGAAGAAAAAAACGAGGGTGAAATTTATATTGATGGGCAAATGGTAACGGCCAAAGAGATCAACGAAATCCGCCAGAAGGTGGGCATGGTTTTTCAGCGCTTTAACCTTTTTCCCCATATGACGGTGCTGCAAAATGTGATGGAAGGTCCCATTACGGTTAAAAAAATGGATCGGAAGAAAGCCCGGGAGCTGGCCATGACATTGCTTGAAAAGGTTAACCTGCTGGATAAGGCCAACGAATACCCGGCCATGCTCTCCGGTGGACAGCAGCAGCGGGTGGCCATTGCCCGCTCGCTGGCGATGGAACCCAAGGTGATTCTTTTTGACGAACCGACCTCGGCCCTCGATCCGGAGCTGGTTGGCGAGGTCCTGGGCGTCATGAATGACCTTGCTAAAGAAGGCCGAACGATGATTATTGTGACCCATGAAATGGGCTTTGCCAAAGAGGTGGCGGATCGGGTCATCTTTATTCATGAAGGTCTAATTGCTGAAGAAGGTACCCCGGAAGATATTTTTGATCGCCCGGAAAACGAACGACTGCAGAACTTTCTGGGGCAAATTTTAGTCTAGGTTTCCTTTTTGCCAGGGTTCATCAGTCAATTCTTCAAACCAATCTTTTTTGAACTTCTTGATATTAAGTGCTATACTGATAGCGACAGACATTTTTATCACGATCAAAAGAGGAGGAAATCAATGAAGTTACTTGTTTATGTCTTAAGTCAGCCGGACAAACTGGATGCACTGCTGGCAGCCTTGGCGTCCAAACAAATATGCGGTGCCACAGTGCTGGAAAGCCGGGGCATGGCCCGACACCTCAGTCATCTCCACGATGCCGATGAAATCCCGATTCTCAGTTCATTAAGGTCGTTTCTCAATCCGGAAGTGGCTCAAGGTAATGTAATTTTTGTCATTCTCGAAGATAAAAAAATAGGCCAGGTCGTCGAAGTGATTGAGTCCACAGTCGCCCATCTGGATGAACCGGATTCGGGCATTGTCTTCACTATCCCCATCGATTTCGCGAAAGGTCTGTGTTCAATTGGAAGCTAAACTTATCATTGAAATAGCGATTATGTTGTTAGCCGGAATCCTGCTGGGACGATTGGCCAAACAATTCAAAATGCCCAATGTCACCGGATACCTGTTTGCCGGACTTATTTTGGGCCCTTCGTTTCTCAATCTCATCTCGATGGATATGGTCAGCGGTTTTGTGGTGATCTCGGATATTGCCCTGGGTTTTGTCGCCTTTTCAATTGGCAGCCAGTTTGACCTCAACTATTTTAAAAAGGTCGGGATTGCTCCGGTTGTGATTGCCACGGCGGAAGCCCTGATGGCGGTAATTCTGGTCACCCTGGTACTGATGCTTTTCGGTTTTGATCCCAAGCTTGCGATCATGCTGGGGGCCATTGCCGCCGCCACCGCCCCGGCCCAGACGATGATGGTAATCAAACAATATGATGCCAAAGGCCCGCTGACTTCGATGCTGATGAGCGTCGTCGCGATTGATGATGCGATTGCTCTGATCACCTTTGGTTTTGCCGCAACCATTGTCAATGCCATGAATTCAGCGGTCGAAACCAATCTGCTCCTCTCGATTCTGGCCCCCTTTTATGAGATCCTGATTTCATTTATCCTGGGTGCCGTCGCCGGAATCGTTATGAAGCTGTTTTTTCGGTTTTTCAAGAAACCCTCCAATCAGATTTGTATTGTCATCGCGATGATTCTGCTGACCTACTGGGTCGCTGATTTGCTTCACGGTTCCCCATTGCTGGCTTGTATGGCCCTGGGCGGTGTCCTGGTCAACATTTACCGCGATCATATTGATGCCCTGATGAAAACCATCGATGCCTTTACCCCACCAATTTTTATGGTCTTTTTTGTCATCTCCGGGGCTGGCTTTCAGATTTCCGCCTTACCCGCAATTGGACTGATCGGGATCATCTATGTGGTCGTCCGGGTTATCGGCAAAATGGCCGGGGCCTGGTTTGGCGGAAAAATCACCCATCAGGACGAAAATATCTGCAAATATATGGGACCAACCCTGATGCCCCAGGCTGGCGTCGCTTTAGGACTGGTGGTCGTAGCCGCCAAGGTTGTGCCGCTTTATGCCGAACAGATTCAGGTCGTTATTTTATGTTCCACCTTTATCTATTCGGTGGTCGGCCCGATTGCCGCCAAATATGCCCTGATCAAAGCCGGTGAAATCACACTGCCCGAAACCAGACCGGTTTCCCCTAAAAAAATTCATTCCTAAACCAGTAGTGGCGATGCTTCCTTTAAATAACCGGAAGCATCGCCATTATTAATTTATTTCCCACGCCATGGTGCCACTAAGCGCTGACGCCCTTTTTAAAACTTCAGCCGCGACAAACAGCCCAGGTCAAAGGCGCCCACGACTTGGCCGGCGCCATCCCGGACGCCAATCTGATTGACGCCGTTTTCCAGACAGATCCGGATCCCGACAATCAGCGGATCAGCGGCGCTGACCCACAGGGTTATCTCCTTTTCGGAGACATTGCCGTTAAAGGGACAAACCACCTGTTCGATTTTGACAATATTCAAATAGGATAAGAAGCCCTTGTTACCGATAAAGTCATCGGCAAAATGACTCTTGCTGTGAAAGACAATGGCATCCCGGGAACCCATTTCCATGATTTCGCCCTGATTCATCACCACAATTTTGGTCCCCAGCTTGATGGCTTCCTCAATGTCGTGGGTGACAAAGACAATGGTTTTATTCAGGGTTTGATAAATCCGGATGATTTCATCCTGGAGCACCCCCCGATTAATCTGATCCACCGCCCCCAGGGGCTCGTCCATTAAAATAATCTCCGGATCCGCCGCCAGCGCCCGGGCAATACCTACCCGTTGCTTCTGGCCGCCGCTTAATTCGTTGGGATATTTGGCCAGATAATCTTCTTCCAGACCGACCAGTTTAATCAGCTCCCGAGCCCGTTCCCTTTTTACTGTTTCGCTGGCTTTTTGAATATCCAGGGCATAGGCAATATTTTTTTCAATGGTCAGATGGGGAAACAGCCCCACCTGCTGAATCACATAACCGATATTGCGTTTCAAGGTTATCGGATCCCACGCTTTGAGCTCTTTTCCCTTGATCCTGATTTCCCCGCTGTCGGGCTTGATCAGGCCGTTCATCATTTTTAAAAGGGTCGTTTTGCCGCAGCCGGAAGGGCCGATCAGCACCACAAACTCGCCTTGTGAAACGGTCAGGCTCAAATGTCTTATAATTGGTTTCTCGGCTTGATACTGCTGGCTGACATCACGAAACTCGATCATCGGCTTATAATAAGCCCTTGGCTTTCAGGAATTCAGCGGCAACGTCGCCGGCATCGCGGTTCTCTTTTTCCACATAATAATTCATCTGCTGCATTTCCTGATCATTAATCTTTCCACCTAACTGATTGAGAATGGCCTTCAGTTCCGGGTATTTATCCAGAATTTCCTGACGGATCACCGGGGCAGCTTCATAAGCCGGGAAGAAGCCCTTATCGTCTTTTAACACCTTTAAATCATATTCGGCCAGCAGTCCGTCGGTGGAAAAGTTATTGATGACATCCACCTGGCCCTCGCCAATAGCCTTGTATTTCAGACCGATATCCAGCTCTTTGGTTTCCTTGAAATTAAAACCGTAAGCTGTAACCAGTCCGGGATAACCGTCTTCACGTTCGTAAAAATCGTACTCCGCTCCCAGGATCAGGTTATTGCTCTGGGCTGCCAGATCGGAAAAGGTATTAATCCCCATGCTGTTAGCTTTGCTTTTATCCATCGCCAGGGCATAGGTGTCGTTAAAGCCGTAGCGATCCAGCCAGGCAAAATTGTATTTTTCCTGATACTGTGTTTTAACACCTTCGTAAAGGGCTTCCGGATCGGTGACCAGCTCGTTTTTCAGAACAAACAGCCAGCCGGTGCCGGTATATTCCGGGTAGATGTCAATTTCGCTGGCTTCCATGGCCGGCTGAATATTGGAGGTTCCGCCGCCAATGCCCATCTTATACTCCACCTTAATATCAGAATTGGCTTCGATCAGCTGGCCCATCATTTCAGCAATGATATAGCTTTCCGCCATCGGTTTTGACGCAATAACTACTTTCTTTTCCTGATTTTGACAACCGGCTGCTAACAATACCAGCATGACGAGTAATACTAAACCCATCCACTTTTTCATTTTGTCCTCCTTAATAATCTTTTTTCAATTATTCCCAATATGCCATCAGCTACAAAGGCCAAAAGAGCTACCAGCAGACTGCCAGCCACCGTCATTTCATCAAAATTCGTGGTAATCCCCCGCCAGATCGCCACCCCCAGGCCCCCGGCACCGATAAAGGAAGCAATCCCGGCCAGAGCGATGGTCATCACCACCATGTTGCGGATCCCAGCGATAATCACCGGTAAGGCCAGGGGAAATTGAATCTTTGACAGCAACTGCCAGGGGGTGCTACCCATTCCCACCGCCGCCTCAAGAATCTGATCATCTACTTCAGTGAGCCCCACATAGGTATTGCGGATTACCGGCAGCAGCCCGTAAATCACCAGGGCGATGATCGCTGTGGTATTGCCGATGCCGGTGATTGAGACAAAAAAACCGAACATGGCAATAGAGGGAATGGTATAAAGCACGTTCGTCAGGCCAATCACCACGCTAGCCGCTTTTTGTGATTTGGCAATCAGAACCCCGGTGGTCACCCCCACTACCGTAATAATCACAATCGCAATCAGACTCAGCACCAGATGCTGGAGCAGCAGTTCAATAAAAAAGTCGCTGCGGGTCTTAAGCAATTCGCCTAAATTTTTAATGAATTCCATCGGCATTTCCGTCTCTTTCATCAAGTTTTAAATAATTTTGACCCCGTCGTCAGCGACTGCCATCAATCCGACCGATTTAACTGGAAACCCTCAATATCGTTTGCCAGACGACTGCATGGCTACTGCCATTAATTGACCAATGGCAAAACAACCCAGCCTTCCATTTGTTATTACCAGACATTCTAGTTTATACCCAAATATTTTTGTCTGACACAAGGTAATTCCAAAGATCGTCTTGACACGGTTGACCATCTCCCATTATGTTCCAATGGCCGCCAATAATTCCGCTTAATTTTTATTTATAGGTGAATATTTTTAATTCATTTGGGTAGGCATCTAATAGGATTAAGATTCACACCCGAAAGGAGAACCAATGAAACTAATCATTCACGACTTAAACCAAAGTGAAGCTGATCGTTTATTCGGACATCATCCTGACGACGCAATCTTAATTGGAAAAGATCAGGAAATTCACCAATGTGTTGGCTGTTTTGGCTGCTGGGTTGAAACACCGGGATTCTGCAAAATAAAAGATGACTTTTGCGATATTGGAAAACGGATGGCCCAAAGCGACGAGGTCGAAATCGTTAGTCGCTGCCTTTATGGGGGGTTCAGCCCCTTTGTTAAGAACGTCCTGGACCGCACCCTGCCTTACCATCAACCCTACCTCACAATCAGAGATGGCGAAATGCATCAGAAAGACCGATATAAAAATCATGTGAATCTAACCGTTCGGTTTTATGGTGACGATATCACCCTGCCGGAGAAAACCACGGCAGAAAGATTTGTGGAGTATACCGGGGTCGACCTCGATGCCCAATCCCATACTGTTAGCTTTTACAAAAATCTCGAAGAAATGGAGGCCGCACGACAATGAAAATTGGATTAATCAACGGTAGTCCCAAAGCTATCGGTAGTACCTCGGAAGTGCTGCTTGACGAACTGAAAGGACTGATCCCTGACGATCATGATCTGGTCCGTGTTGGGATGCATCATGCCATGCTGAGTGCTACCCAGTTGGAAGACATTGCCAGTTGTGATGTCCTGGTTTTTGCCCTGCCGATGTATATGGGCGGAATCCCCTCACATATGCTTCACTGCCTAATGCAATTGGAAAAAGCCCTGGTTGAATCGCCGCATCCCATAACTGTTTACGCCATCGTCAACAATGGCCACTATGAAGGGATTCAAAACGAAACAACCATCGCCATGATCAAAAACTGGACCAACCGGGCCCATCTAAAATGGGGTCAGGGCATCGGTATCGGAACTGGTCTAATGATCGCCCTGGCAAAAGATGTCCCGATGGGACATGGAACGAAAAAAAATCTGGCCCATCCTTACAGCACCTTTGTCAATAATCTGCTGGATCGGCAATCCGGCGATAACCTCTATGTCAACCCCACCTACCCCCGTTTCGCCTTATTGCAGGGAGCCAATCACGACTGGACCAAACAAGGCAAGGCCCACGGCTTGCGCAAAAAAGACTTAACCCTGGCACCTTAAAACAACAACGACCTCCACGTCTGTGGAGGTCTCTTTATGGCTTAATGTATTAAGCTCAGCTGCTTCTCAAAGTCAGCTGCAGTCATCGGTTCTCCCCAGTAATAGCCCTGAGCCTCATGACAGCCTTTTTCTTTTAGAAAAGCCAGCTGTGCCTGGCTTTCCACACCTTCGGCTACCACCTGAAGCCCCAACTTCTGGGCCAGATGGATCATCACTGAAATAATCGATTCATCCTTGGGATTGATTCCAATGCCCCAGATGAAGGAACCATCGATTTTGATGCGATCCACCGGCAGGTCGTTTAAGCGGTTCAAGGACGAAAACTCGGTACCAAAATCATCAATGCTAATGCCCAACCCCAGTGCCTTAAGCTGGTGGAGGGTCAGAATCACCCCACAAGATTCGGCCATGGCGATGGTCTCGGTGATTTCCAGCTCCAGATATTGCCCGGCCAGGCCGGTTTCGGTCAGGCATTTCTCAACAATAGCAGTCAGATCATTGTCAAATTGCGCCGCCGACAGATTGACCGCTACCGGCAATGGCCTAAATCCCTGCGCCTGCCAGGCTTTGTTTTGGGCGCAGGCAGTCTTAAATACCCATTGGCCAATTTCACTCATCAACCCTTTTTGCTCGGCAATCGGAATAAATACCCCTGGAAGAATCATTCCCAGTTCCGGATGTTGCCACCGTAGCAGAGCCTCATAGCCAACCATCGTTTGGCTGCTTACATCAAATTTGGGCTGATAGTAAAGCGCTAGTTGCTGCCGCTCCAGAGCCCGATGGAGACTGTTGGTCAAGATCATTTTTTCCCGGATACAATTTTTCATCTCCTCAGAACAAAACACTACTTGTCCCTTGCCATTTTTTTTGGCATCATACATGGCCAAATCGGCATGTTTGATCAGTGCCGAAACCGTCTCCCCATCTTCTGGAAAGACAGCGATTCCGCCACTTGCCGAAATATAAAACTCCTGCTCCCCCAGACACACGGGCTCTTTAAAAACTGCCATCAGTTGCCTTGCCACATCAAGCAGCTCATTCTTATGATTCAGCTGTGAAACCATGATCAAAAATTCATCTCCGCCAAACCGGGCCAGAGAATCGCCTTTACGCATATTGTCTGACAACCGTTGGCCGATATGGTTAAGTAGGTGATCGCCCCAGTCATGCCCCATGGTATCATTGACTTCCTTGAATCCGTCAAGATCCACAAAAATAACACCCAGCTGACTACCGTTTGACTTCATAGCAGCCATTGATTTTTCCAGTTGTTCATGAAAAAACACCCGATTGGGTAAACCCGTCAGCGTATCATAATAAGCCCGGCAGTGAATTTCGTTTTCATTCTCAACCTTACCGATGGCATCAGCCAGCGTATTCGCCAAGACGCGCAACAATTCCGGATCCGTCAGCGCTGGCACTTTGGCTTTTCCGATTTTGTCAAAGCCCAGAAAGCCAATGATTGTTTCCCGGCTCTGAATCGGAATAAGTAGCATTGCGGTGATTCCCTGCTGCACCATCATCGCTTTTTCCGGTTGGGCTTCAGCCGGTAGTTCATCGCAGGATCGCAGATAAACCAATTGATTATTAAAAATTGTTTTGGTAAACCAGGGGAACTTAGTCTGCCGGATATCTTCGTTAAGATTCACCGACGGAAAGTAGGGCTCGGCTAGCCACTCATTGGTGCAGCGCAGTTCACCCGAATCCTCGAAAAACCGTCCCACAAAAACCCGGTCGGCATTCATAATTTCACCACTGGTTTTTAATAAATACTGAACTTTTTCGTCAAAGTTACTGGCAGACACCGACACAAATTGAGTCGTGACCTGGGAGATCATCTTTTGAAAACTGATCTGGCGGTTATTCTCGGTCAGTCTGGCAATATAAATGCGATTGGTATAACCCGCCAAGAGAATGGCCACCAGGCAGATAAAAAGTCTGGCCAGATATTCCCGGGTGCCCACATTGACCCATTGATCGGATTTCCATAAGACGATCACCAGACCACTAATAACGGTCACGGTCGCCAACAGTATAAACATTCTCTTTTGTTTAAAAACGATGGTTACTGATAAAAAAATCAGAGGCACTGCCCACACTACATTGGTCAGATAGGTACCGGGGCGAAAAAGTGACAGCGGAATGGCCACCGCCATCAACGCCGTGATCATCCGATCCTGATTGGCAATTGACAGTCCCGAAAAAGGCAGACTGTAAATAAACAGCCCCAGAACCAGATTGATGGTGCTGATCACCATCAAGCGCCATAATTGGACTGGGTAGAAACAAGCATTTCCAAAACTGATCACGCTGATCACCACAAAAATCATCGCTATTGATCGAAACAGGCCCCGATGGGTTTCATCGCTGAGAATTTCACTGAACTTAACTTTTTTGTCTGATTTCTCGGGAACCATCAGTTTATACTTCTTGACATCAAAGGCAAAGGCCGTCACCGGAATCAGTATAATAATCGGTGCCACCGAGGGAATCGGGTAAGCCAGCAGGTTGTTGGCCATCATTTCTGTGAGTGTGCCCATAGCGATCGCAATGGCAAAGGCCAGTAATAGCCAAAATGCCTGTTGTTGTTTTCGGCGGTCTGGGGTGCTCCGGTACCACTGAAACAAAAGTCCCAGCGTCAGCAACGAAAAACTCAGGTAATAAAGATTGTAAAAGATATCCCAGAAATTGTTGACAGGAATATTTCCCCATCCCATTGGGGTTTGAACCAGATTGTACTGGGCATCAGCCAGCTGGGGAAACAGGGCAAAAACTGCAATCGTGATCACTGCTGGCAGATAAATGGCAATTCGAATCTTAAGATTACCCAACCACTGCTGGTGTTCGGTTAAAATCAACATAAAATGGAGCATCACACTAAAGGCAACACCCCACCCCAGGGCCGCAATCCGCCGCCAGATCAGCACACTCTGGACATCACTTAGGGTATTTGAAATGGCAAAGCCAAAGGCCCATACCGCATAGCTCATGCATAACCAGAAAAAAACCTGATTGAGCTGTTCTTTTTTGTTGAGAAACAAACAGAAAAATCCCAGGCAGCTATATAGAATAAATATCAAATAGAATAAAATAGAAATTTGGGTTTGCTGCATTTTATCCCCTTACGCTCTTTTTATGTACTTGCAACCGGTCCTGGCTAGCCGTTTACGCAAATTTTTCTTGCGCCAGCCGCACTTCCTGACAAACGATCCTACTCGCCCCATCGCTTACCGTTAGTTTATCCCGGCAAACTGCCTGGCATAAATTTCTGCTTCAATTGCTGCCGCCGATACCGGCTTGGAGAAATAAAATCCCTGGATTTCATCACATCCCTGTGTCTGAAGAAAAGCCAGCTGTTCGGCTGTTTCCACCCCTTCGGCAGTGACGGCCAAGCCCAATTCACGGGCCAGATCGATCATGACCGTGACCAACACTTCATCCCGGGGCTTCACCCCGATTCCCCAGACAAATTGACGATCAATCTTAATCCGATCAACCGGCAGATTCTTGAGTCGGTTCATCGATGAAAAAGCCGTGCCAAAATCATCAATACTGAGATCCAAGCCCAGCTTTTTTAAGGCTTGCAGTTGCCGGATAACGTACTGGGAGCTTCTCATGGCAACCCCTTCAGTGATTTCCAGTTCCAGATATTGGGGTTTAAGCCCAGTTTCAGCCAGACAATTCTTAATAATCCGCTCCAGATTGGAACTGCGAAACTGCTCCACCGATAAGTTCACCCCCATCCGCACTGGCTTGTAGCCCTGATCCTGCCACAACTTGTTCTGAGCACAGGCGGTTTTCAAAACCCATTCACCGATACCGCTAATGAGTCCACATTGCTCCGCCAGCGGAATAAACACCTCCGGGGAAATCAGTCCCCGCTCAGGATGCTGCCACCGCAACAGCGCTTCAAATCCGTTTATTTCCAGGGTACTGGCACAAATCTGCGGTTGATAATGCAACAACAGCTCTCCTTTTGCCAGCGCCTGATGAAGACTGGTCGTCAGTGTCATCTTTTCCAAAACTGCTGCTTTCATCGTCCCGGAACAGTAGGCAATCCGACCCTTGCCGCTTTTTTTAGCGGCGTACATGGCCAGATCGGCATTTTTTATCAGGGTATGAACCGTTTCACCATCCTGAGGATAAACAGCGATCCCGCCACTACCGGAGAGGTACAGTTCCTGTTCAGCTACCAGCATCGGCCGATGAAAAATCGACATCACCTGCTCAGCCATTCTTTCCAGTTCACTGGGCTTTGAAATCTGCGGAACCATAATCAAAAATTCATCGCCACCAAACCGCCCCACCAGATCAACGTGTCCAAGACAGTCCGTCAGGCGTTTGCCAATCCGGGATAGTAACTGGTCTCCCCAGTCATGGCCCAGGGTATCGTTGATTTCCTTAAAACCATCCAGATCAAAAAATATTACGCCCAAGCTCTTTTGGGTTTTTCGGGCCAGATCGATAGCCTGTTCCAGCCGCCTAAAAAACAACGACCGATTCGGGATACCGGTGAGCGGATCGTAGTAAGCCAAATAATTCATATCATTCTCAGCATCAACTTTGGCAATGGCGTCAGCGAGAATATTAGCCAACAGCTGCAACCAATCCCGATTAATCCCCCTCAGACCCTTGCGGCCATCCAGTACATCAAATCCCAGTAACCCGATAATACGGTGATTACTCTGAATCGGTACCAGAATCCGGGATCGGACTTTTTGCTTTTTAAGCGCCAACTGCTCTGCCTCCGCTTCAGCTGGTAGCCGATCAACACTGGGGATGTAGACGATATCATTTCTTAATATCTGGCTGATACTCCAGGACAGATGTGCTTCGCCTTCATCGTGTTCAATTGAATTCTTCAGCGATCTGATTCCATCTCCCGACCATTCATGGGAATATATAACGATGTTGTCATGACGGGAAAAGCGCCCCAGATAAACCCGATCCGTTCCGGCAAAAAGACCGCTCTGCTCAAGCAGGCGATTGACTTTCTCATCAAAATTATCACGGTTTGTGGTAACAAAATCGGCCGACAGCTTTGCAATCATTTTTTGAAAGGCATCCTGTCGGCTGTTTTCCTTTAGTCGTAACACATAAATCTGAGTAATAATAGCGGTCAGTCCGACGCCAATCATGTAGAACAAGAGCCGGTAACAATAGAGCCGCTGATCCACAAGGATCCCATAATCCGGTAGCAGTAGCCAGAATATCAGTTCCAGTAGCAGTGTTAAGAATCCCAGACCCAAAAATATATTCCGGTTATTGAAAATCACTGTGAGCATCATAAAAAAGATTGGAACCGGCCAGATAATATTGCTAAATTCTGCATTAAAATGCAGCAGCATCACCACAGGCATCATAAACCCCACCATCAAACCTAAGGCATTCTCCTGCGCCGTTGTAAATTTTCACATTATTTCGGACTGGTTTAATCACAATAAAACGGATGAAAAAGAACGGAATAATGTAAAAATTATGAGTTGTTGAAAATAAAACGCCAGTCTTTAATCACATAATCACGCTTTATTTCTCCAGAAAAAAAGGGAAGTAACGCCGTCAGGCGTTAAATCCCAGCTTCCGCAGAAGCGGCAAAAACAATCTCTTCATCGATAAGATCGGTTTGCTTTTGAAAGGCGAGAATCAGACATTGGGTAACCAGATTACCGACTAATCGGGGATAACCGCCAGTGGATGACGAAATGGCTTCATAAGCATTCTCGTTGATCAGATTCCGTGAAACACCGGCATGCTTAAACCGGTGTTTGATATAGTCCCGGACCTCATCCGGTGTCAGCGGCGAGAAATGAAACCGGGTCACCAGTCGCTGATCCAGCGACCGGTTCTGGTTTAAGGCCAGGCGGTTGGCCAGCGTTGGTAAACCAGTGAGAATCAGGATAAAAGGATTACGTTTATCCATGTCAAAGTTAAAAATAATGCTCAGATCGTGAAGAAACTGGGCGGTCGCCGACTGCATCTCATCGAGGATAAAGACCGGCGTGATGCGACGCTTATCATAAAGATCGGTAATGGCGTTCTGAATCTGAAAGAACAGCTCCACTTTGCGAAATTTCGGCTGTTCCCCAAGCGAAAAGGCCAGACCCCGGTAAAAGTCCATGGTTGTTCCGGAAGACATCGGAAAATACATGACCTTATATAATGACGGATTCAAACTGTCGGCAAAGACTCGTAGGGTCGATGTTTTACCAACCCCGGGATCGCCAGTAATCAGACCGAAACCTCTGGTGGTTTTGAGATAATCCAATCGGGCCAGAACTTCCCTGTAAGCTTCCGATTGAAAGAGCATCGATGAATCAATACCCTTGTCAAAGGGCGCCTGCTGGAACCCGAAAAACGATTTATACATGAGGCACACCGCCTAATGCGCTGTAGCTGATGGGATTGTTATTGCGTTTGGCAATGGCATTGTCCGTCATGATGACTTTTTTGCAGGTAAGAATCCGGACACTGTTTTCATAAAGATAGATCTCATCCGGGCATTCATTGGGATAGCGGATATCGACGCTTTTACCAATAAACATCGGCGACGCTTCGAAAAGAGCGTTGTGCAGGGAAATGGTGGCATCCGACTTGACCTTTCTGGTCGTCCGGATCAGAAAGGCTTCATCAATGATCCGGGGATCAGAGAAATGCCTGATCCGGTCACTCCCCCGCATATAAAAGACCATCGGCGCTTCATTGAGACTCGAATGAACCTTATGATGATAATCCCGGGCCAGCCAGGCCTCAAAGCGTTGATTGAGGACCTCAAGATCCAGAAGATCAGCATCCGTCAAAAGTGGATAGAAACGACTGCGGACGGTTTTGAAAAAGCGCTCGATTTTGCCCTTGTTATGTTAAGCTTTACATAACAAAGGTTATGTTAAGCGTTCCGT
>NZ_DJGY01000025.1:0-45753 GCF_002435675.1 Acetobacterium sp. UBA5834
TGACAAGCGTGTACATTATAAACCAAAGTGCGGAAGGCTTTAAATAACTGGATAAATGGTGGAATCCCAAACAAAAACATGGTTCCGTTGTCAAATTCATTCTTATTCAATGTAAATAAACATTGGCGAAACAAATTATATGCTGCAACTCTTCTTTCTTTCGGTTCACTAAATACATCTTCAACAAGCTTTTTTCCACAAAATTCATAATCCGTGAGTTCTGATTTACCAGCTGCTAATAAATTCCAAATGATTTGATCTTTCTTTTCATTACTAATTCTTTGGGTTATTGATCGATCTGATTCTTCGATCATATTTTTCCACTTCTTTTCAGGCGGTATATCGTCTTCTATCTCAATATTTTCATAGTTAAATAGATTCAAAACGCCAAATTTCATTTTATTTTCTTCAATATCAATAATTTTCTGAAGTTGATATGTCCAAAGTTTGTCTTGTTTTTTTAATTCTCTTAATTCTGCCAACGAATAATATTCGCCTTCAACCTCAAACCTTATTGCTTCCAACAAGCCTCTTTCAATGGTTAATTGCTCGTAGACTGATGTTATAAAATGTTTTACTACAAAAAACGCAATCACCGTTTCCTTATACTCTTTATAATCATATTTTTTCAATGTACTAACCAATTCGGCACAGAAATTTTCAACCTTACGAAAAGGTAAATTGGTAAATTGTGAATAAACCTCTATACCGATATCAAAATAACTGCTTAGAAATGTAGTTTTTGTAGCTTGTAACTCTTTTCTCAAAAAATTAAAATCTTCGATTTTAAGCAAACTTTCTTTGATCATATCTTTTTTCAAGATAAAGAGAATCGTCTCAAATAAGTCACTTTCAGTCACATTTAATTTGAACGGTAAGTATTTCTCCAGATAGTCATCAGTAAAGCCCATATTTTTGAGATTTTCTTCATGGTACTGATATATGATTCTAATTTTTTTATTTGCAAGTTTTTCATTGATGCTAAAGATTCTTTTTATAATATTCACATCATTAATTCGATCAATATCTTCGTAAATTATTAAAACATCTTTTTTAAGGCGTGATATTTCATTCTGCAGGCCTTTGATTGCCTCTGCAAAAGATTGTGTGCTGTCCAAAAACAAAGACTGCAATTGAACCAAAAACTTGTTGCTACCTAATAACACTTTAAGCTTATTTGAATACCTGGAAACAATTCGATTTCTTAATAAAAGCCTTTCCATTTCTTTGACTAGAATCAGCAAGAGTTCATTCAAATCGCAAGTTAGAACGTCAATTTCAATCATCTCGTACTTTTCCTTAATTTGCGGATTTTTCTTTAATTCGTTAACTAAAAATGTTTTTCCAGTTCCCCATCTCCCGTTCAGTGCAATGATTTCAAACATTTCGACATAAGACAAAAGCCGTTCTAAATCTCTTTGCCTTTTCCTTAGCGGTTTTAGAGCTTCGGTTTCTTCTTCTTGTGAATTCTTGAGCCATGTATAAAGTGAGATCATCGCAAGAAAGGCCGCATAAGCACTCATAAACTTAAATTCAATCACATCAATTTTTAGGATTTCGGCATATTGCAATGCAATAATGCCTGCAAGAATACCAAGTGAAATCAGTATCAAAGAATCGTAAAGCTTGATATTGTCAGATATTCGACTGTTAATAATCACCACTGCCCATATAAATGCGAACACGATAAAGAAAACGCACAAATTGATTTTAACCGTGCTGAAAAATATTAATGATATAATAAGGGCAATTAAAATTTTTGAAATAAATGTTCTAAGCTGGTAGTTTTTTTCGCTCATCTGCATACCCTTCTTTTTATAAAGCCACAAATTACATTACAAAATTTAAATAATCAGCACTCATATTTATCGATATACGGCATTAAAGCTTCGATTTTTGCTACGATGCGCTTTTGTTCTGCCAGCGGGGGGAGAGGTAAGATAAACTCTTTCATTGCCATTAATGAGACATTTTTAATCGTTGTACCAGTCGCTCTTTTGATTGCATAATCTGTAAAGTACTTTGTCTTGATAATCAAGTATAGATAGTACTTTAAATTTTCAATCATAAGGTTAAAATAGCAAGCGCTTTTTCCAAGTATAACTTTTTCACCACTATAAAATGCAATATTACCAATTGTACCGTTAATTGAAACCAACACTGTATTTTTATTAAGTTCTCTTTTGTGTTTATGAAATTGTTCTACATCAACTTTTTTTGTATTATCTTTTATTTCTATTATTCCTTCATTTAAATTGTTACCATTTATAAAATAGTAGTCACCTTTTTCATTATATATAGGTGTACCATGGATTCCATCACCTAAAATTGAAACAATCTCCCCCAACCTCACCCACTTCCAACTCTCCGGAATATCAAAGGGAATCTCATCGTCCGTAATCTCCGGCAGGGCTTTGGCCTTTTTGATCTTGCCTTCCTTAATCAGCTTTTGCTTTTCGGCCTGAATCTGCTGATAGAGTACTTCGGCGGTGCCCTCTTCTTTGCGCTGCATAACCAACTTGCCCTGGATGGCATACTGTAAAATCGACTTTTTGAGCTCTTCCGGGAATTTTTTATTAAGCGCTTCCACTTCGGAATAGGCAGCATCGTATTGATCGATATATGGCATTAAGGCTTCGATTTTTGCGACAATGCGTTTTTGTTCAGCCTGTGGGGGGAGAGGCAGTAATCCACCTAGCAAGCTATTATCATTGATTGCCGGGTAAGCAACACCTTTCATTACAGAACTTACATAGGAACTAAACATAGGACTTCGAAGAACTAAATAAAGAAAATAACTATTAATGCCGTTAAAGGGATGTAAAACCGCAAAAGCCGTACTTGCAATTGGCTCATGAACAAACTCTTTGTCAACAATACAAATATTCAATAAATATGGTCTTACCGTCGAATACAGCACTGTACCTTCTTTTACAATTTTCCTCGCTCTTGATGGTGCATCTTCTGGATTCATAAGATTTTCGTTATTACTAAGAATACCTTTGATGTTATCTATCGATCCAACATCAATATAATCAAATGTTACATCAGGCTTTTTCTGCCCCCAGTTATGAGTTATCTCCCCAAGCCGCACCCATTCCCAACTCTCCGGTATCTCAAAGGGTATCTCATCTTCCGTAATCCCCGGTAGCGCTTTCTGTTTTTTAATCTTCCCGTCCTTTAGCAGCGCCTGCTTCTCGGCGTCAATTTTTTTAAGCAGCTCCCGGGCCGTGCCCTCTTCTTCCCGCTGCCCCACCAGTTTCCCCTGGATCGCCAGCTGCAGAATGCTGTTTTTTAAATCCTGCGCTTTCATCTAATTTTCCTCAAGCATGGCCGTAATCTGTTCCAGCACATGATCAATTTGGTCATTCAGAGAAGCCCGCTTTTCCTGATATTCCTGAATCAGCGGCAGGGGCTCAAGAATTACTTCTTCTTCGTGGGGAAAGCCGCACAAATCGAGGTTGTAGCTGCGAGCGACGATCTCATCCAGGCTGTATTTTTTAGCCTTGGCAAAGCCGTCGACTTCGATTTCTTCCCGGTTGACCCACCAGCTCAGGGCTTTGTCAAAATGAGCCAGCTTCATCGGTCGGGTTTTTGAAAAATTCTTATAGCCCTCCGGCATATCGACCCGGTAGAACCAGATTTCTTTGGTGGGGGCGGTTTTATCAAAAAACAGAATATTGGTGCGAATCGAGGTGTAGGGCGCAAAAACGCTGTGGGGCAGGCGCACAACGGTATGCAGGTTAAATTCATCGGTCAGCTTTTTCTTGATGTTAAACTTGGCATTATCGGTGCCAAACAAAAAGCCATCAGGAATGATCACCCCGCAACGGCCGTTTTGCTTCAGCCGATACATAATCACATTCATAAACAAATCGGCGGTTTCGGAGCTCCGCAGTTCTGTCGGGAAATTGATTTTGACGCTGTCCTTCTCGCTGCCACCATAGGGGGGATTCATCAGAATCACATCGAAGGCGTCCATCTTGCGCAATTCCTTATAGTCGGTTTCCAAGGCGTTGCCGTGGAGGATATTGGGATCATCGATGTCGTGGATCAGCATGTTGGTCACGCAGAGCAGATGGGGCAGGGATTTTTTCTCAATGCCGTAAACCGAGCGGTTATAGAGCTCCCGCTTCTCCAGGGAATTGCCCACCTGCCCATCAAGGGCGGCCAGGGCCGATGTCAGAAAACCGCCGGTGCCACAGGCAAAGTCGCCAATTTTTTCACCCAGTACCGGTTTAACCACCGTCACCATAAAATCAGTGACCGCCCGGGGGGTGTAGAACTCCCCGGCATTACCGGCACTCTGCAAATCCTTGAGAAAGGCTTCATAGATGGCCCCAAACTCGTGGCGCTCGGTGTATTCAGTAAAATCAATCTCATCGATGATATTGACCACCTGGCGCAGTAATACCCCGTCTTTCTGGTAATTGTTGGCATCCTCAAAGGCGTAGCGGACAATCACTTGACTCATCGGGGTGGTTTCATCAATTTCCAAGTTCTTCAGGGTCGGGAAAAGGGTGTTATTGACAAAATCAAGCAGGGCATCGCCGGTCAGGGCCTGTCCGTCTTTATGATCGACGGCCCACTCCCGCCATTTAAGCTGGTCGGGAATGATTGAGCGGTAGTTGTCATAAATCAGTTCCCAGGCTTCTTCTTTTGCATCATATATTTTTAAAAACAGAATCCAGACGATCTGTTCAATCCGCTGGGCATCGCCATTGACGCCGGAGTCGTTGCGCATTACATCCTGGATGCGTTTTACTAAGTTACTAATTGCCATTTATTTCCTGCCTTCTTTTATTTATGTTGCTTATGCATAATAGATTTCATTTTCCAGTTCCATGACGGCCTCAAGGTAGGCTTTTTTACCCCCAAAGGCCTTGACGATCTTCATTGGGCTGCCGATTTTGGCAAACTCTGTCAGTTGCAGCACCTTGGTATCTTCGATCTCGCCAATGCCGTCATTGGCATACTTATCAAGCAGCGCCTCAATCACCTGTTTGGCGGTGTCGGAATATTTATACAGATAATGCCGCTTTCGGACATTCTCGGCCCGTTCTTTTTTGGTCAGCGGAGCCTTGTCATAGGCAATGTGGCAAATCAGATCAAAGTCGTCCAACTCGGTCTGGCCCATTTCTTCCCGGACGGCCTCCAACAGCACCCCATCGTCTTTTAACGCCTCAATAATTGCCTGCTTTTTCGCAGCTTTTGTCCAGCTGCGCAGAAAATCATCAAGGTTACTAAACTGGTTGCGGATATTTTTGCGGGTGTAGTCGATCAGGCTTTCGGTGATCAGTTTGCCGTCCTTGTCGACATATTGTACCCGTTCGGAAAGAACCCGGACGGTTATATCGCCAAGATAATATTTTTTCGGTTTGTCGTCTCCATCATCGACAAATGGCGGGGGATCGCCGATGACAAAGTCCCCGCCGTCTTCTTTAACCCCATCGCCGCCGATAACATCCCCTTCCCCTTCATCAGTCGGGGGCAGCGGGTCAATTACCGGATCATCACCACCCAGGTCAATCACCACTTCCGGCTGACCGTCGAAGGCCGGATCGGCAAACAGGCGGCTGGCATTGCGAAAATCCATGATCGTAAAATAGGTTTTGCCGTAGTCCTCCAGCAGCCGGGTGCCCCGGCCGATAATCTGCTTGAACTCGGTCATGCTGTTGATGTTGTTCTCCAGCACAATCAGTTTGCACATCTTGGCATCAACCCCGGTGGTCATCAGTTTGCTGGTGATGGCAATCACCGGATAGCAGCTTTCTTCATCGATGAAGTTTTCCAGCTGGGCCTTGCCCTCGTCGTTATCCCCGGTGATCCGCATGATATAGCGGTCGTTTTGGGCGTAGAGATCTTTATTCTCATTAATCAGAGCCTGGCGCATCCGTTCGGCGTGTTCGATATCGACACAAAAAACAATGGTTTTGCTGAAACGGTCGGTCTTTTTTAAAAACTCGGTAATTTTGGCGGCCACCACCCGGGTGCGGTCATCAATGACCAGATTGCGGTCAAAGTCTTTGATATTGTATTCCCGGTCTTCGATGACATAGCCATGTTTGTCAACCTTGCCAAGCTCCGGGCGATAGCCTTCAAGATCTTTATCAAGGCCAATGCGGATGACCTTATAGGGAGCCAGAAAGCCGTCATCAATGCCCTGCTTCAAGGAGTATTCATAAATCGGCTCGCCAAAATAGGTAAAGCTGGAGGCATCCTTGGTTTCGATGGGGGTGGCGGTGCAGCCGATATGGGTGGCAGCGGTGAAATAATCCAGCACTTTGCGCCAGGCCGATTCTTCCCGGGCACTGCCCCGGTGACACTCATCAATGACAATCAGATCAAAAAAGTTTGGCTGAAACTGACGATAGGTTTCCTCGCCCTCATCGCCAGCCAACTGCTGATACAATGCCAGATAAATTTCATAGGAGCTGTCCAGATTTTTATGCTGTACCTTGGTCATTTTGCCGCAAAAGGGCTTGAAATCACCGGTGATGGTCTGATCGAGTAAAACATTGCGGTCGGCCAGAAAAAGGATTTTTTTCTTCAGGCCCGATTTCCATAACCGGTAAATGATCTGAAAGGTCATAAAGGTTTTTCCGGTGCCGGTGGCACTGACCACCAGCACCCGGTTTTGCCCGTTGGCCACCGCCTCGACGGTCCGGTTAATGGCCACCCGTTGATAATAGCGGGGCGTTTTATAATTGGGCACATAGTAGTAAGGCGCAAACATCACCTTTTCTTTGGCGCCGTCAATGCCCTTATCCTCGCGGTAGCGCTGATACAAAGCTTCCGGCGCTGGGAATTCGCTCAGCTTCAGTTCCCTGACGGTACCGGTAAGCAAATTTTGCTCCACAAAACCCTCGCCGTTTGAGGCGTAAACATAGGGAACATCCAAAACCCGGGCATACTCAATGGCTTGCTGGAGCCCCGCCCCCACCGGATGATTCTGATCTTTGGCTTCAACAATCGCCAGCGGAAAATTGTTTTTATATGATAGCAGATAGTCCGCCCGTTTCTGCTTGCCTCTGGCGGTGATATTGCCCCGCAAAATAATCCGCCCGGCGGTAAAGGCGTATTCTAATCGCACCTGCTTATTGAGATCCCATCCGGCCGTCGTGATGGCCGGTGTGATGTATCTGGCTTTGATGTCTTCTTCAGACAAATGGCTCTTCCCCATGAATTTGACCCCCTTCATTTCGTTACGCACCTAAAATTTGTCAGTCTTTTTAATTATACGCCTCAACCGCTTAAATGGCTAGAAGAAATCACCGTTTTTCGCCACGTTCCTTCCCCCTATTCACTTTATTTAGCAAATGTCAAATTTTTAAGCGCCGCCGCCGATTTCAGCTCACAAAACTGCACCCCCTGATAAAGAAAGGCCAGCTCCAGGGGGTAGTCCCGGGCGGCCCACCAAGCCCTGCCATCCCTGCATCATCCCAGCCCTGCCCTCACTAAAAAAAGTGCCACAACTAAAAGCGGTGGCACTTTTTTGATAAGCTGAAATTGTTAAGCCTTATCTGATCCTTGATCGTCTCTAAAAATTCAAGATAAAGGTACTGAGATCGCTTCCCGCTGGGCCAGCAAAGGTGACACTGAGCATTGAGGCGATCCCCGGCTTGACCCAATACCGTTCGGTTGTAATGGCACCGCCACTCCCTTCAGTCTCACTCACCACAAATCCGTCCTGTCCTAAAATCCCTTTGACCTCATCATAGGTCATCCCTTCGGTAATTTTTTCGGCTTGCTCTGCGGTAATCCGTTGATCATCCGTCGCTTCGGTAATATATTTTTCGGTTCCGATCAACTTTTTCGATAAAGCCACCTTGGGACTGCCATCGCCGAGACTCCGTTCCATAAAAATGACGGTCACCCCATTACCATTTTCATCCACATAATCAAAGGCCCCTTCCACAGGGGATGTCGGGGTGACACCCAATGCCGCATCGACTTCCGCTTTAGTCTGACCGATTTGCACCTTGTTGAAAAAATCACTGACATTTTCGCCAGCCTGATCCGTGCTCTCTTTTTCCGTCGTCTGTCCAGCCACTTGATCAGAGCTGTCTTTTTGCCCCGCCGGCTGACCGCAGCCGGTTAGTAGAACCAGTGAACAAAGCAACACAAACCCGATCAAACCCCAGTTTTTAGCACTAACCTTCATCATCGTGCACCTCCTGTAAAATTAGTTTATGGTGTTTATGTTATACCCCGTTTCCAGCTGATTAATCATCACCACCCCACCCATTCAAGCTGATTTTTTACCCAAGGCTACCTACCTGTGCTATAATCAGATTAACATCCGCAACCGTTAAGGATTCCTTTACGGTGATTATCCGGGTGGTTCAGAAGAACCATCCCTGGCCTGTCAAAATTTATTTATGCGGCCCAGAGGATGGCTTCCCCTTCCTCCCGCTGATGAAAGGTGGTAATATGTTAGCTAAACTGGAATCGCTTCTGCGCGACAATTCCCTCTGTGTTTTATGTACCGAAGCCGCGGGCAACCCCTATTGCTCGTTGATGACCTATCTGCCCAGCGACGATCTGGGGACACTTTATCTGGTCTCCACCCGGGAGTCGCGCAAATTTAAGAATCTGCTGGCCAATCCCCGGGTCAGTATCCTGGTCGATAGCCGCCAGCACCAAGGCCAGGGAGCCAACATCGTTTCGGTGACCTTTGCCGGTCTATTTACGCCCCTGACCGAGGCTGAAGTCCTGCCGATCAAGACCACGTTCGCCGAAAAACATCCGGAACTGGCCGAAATCCTCAGTCATCCCGACAGCCTTGTCTTTGCGATTAAGTTACAGTCCTATCTGCTGCTGGATGGCCCGGTGGCCGCTGAGCAGGGTGAATTATAAGTTTACCGCTTTATAAAAATAGCGAGGTCTAAGCTTAACCGCTTAAACCTCGCTTTTTTTTAATCCTGATAATGTCCTTTGAGCGAAAGAATATAAATATTTCCATCTTCATCCAGGGCATAGACCAGACGGTGTTCCAAATCGATGCGCCGGCTCCATGCTTTACGATACTTCAGGGGCTCAGGCTTACCAATTCCGGTATAGCCATTTCGTTGAATATCTTTTAGCAATTCATTTATTCTCCGCAACATCTTTTTATCGGTCAATTGCCAATAGAGATAGTCTTCCCAGCCCTTATCCGAAAAGGTCAGATTACTCATCAGCCAGCGCCTCTAACTCGGCCATTGATTTGACAACCACTTTGCCCTGTCTGACTTGTTCGATGCTGCGGTCAATCATATCAAGATATTCGGCATTACGGGCCGTTCTCATGATTTCGTTGTATTTATCCAGGCTCATAATGACCACATTCTTTTCATCCTTACGGGTTACAATGACAGTCTCATTTTCGTCGGTGGCTTTATCACAATAATCTTTTAACTTACTGCGAATGGTTGAATAATTTACGGCTAACATTTTTTCCACCTCATATTCTTATTTGTACTATATCTTGTACAAATAATTGTACCATGCTACTCATCATCTGTAAAGCCTACTGCTTCAAATTTAAGAAATGGGCTTTTTCCCTTTCGGTTTTTTTACTCCACAATCACCGCGACCCCATCGGGGATCACCGTGACGGTGGCCGCTTCATTGTTCAGATATTCCCGGGCTAAGCTCAACGCTTCATTGACATCCTTAGCCGGAGTCATCTGGAATTCTTTAATCATCTCATCCGGGGCAGCCGAGATATAAATGACCTTGGCTTTTAAAAGAATCCGAGCCAGGATCTGGGCTTCCCACTGATCGGGGATGGTTTCGTTTCGGGGGGTGCTGACAAAACCGGCCAGCATCCGTTCGAGATTTTTTTCATCCCGGAAGGTGTTAAAAAAGGCGGCCCCGCCGTGGCCATCGTTCGATTTGGCCAGCATGATAATCACCCCGCCGGGCTTGACAGCGGCTTCAGCGGCGGTCATTCCTTTCACGGCCTGATAGATGTTCTGATCCAGCGGGTAGCCGCCGTTGCTGGTAATGACGATATCGCTGGGGGTTGCCTTGACCTTGCAGAGTTTTTCCAGAAAGGTCCGGCCCTTGATGTGGGCGGCATCGCAATCTCCGGCGACGGCATAGATCACCTCTTTTTCGGAATTGATCACGACATTGACCACAAAGGCCAGCTTGGCGGTGCGGGCAGCGTAGAGCATATCGATATGGAGGGGGTTGCCCTCAATCACCCCGGTCCGGGCCTTGGGATGGGCAATGAATTCACCGCAATGATTGGCCAGCACACTGACCCGGCTGGCAATGCCCGGCAGCACGCTCTTCCGGCCGCCGGAAAAACCGGCAAAGAAATGGGGCTCAATAAAGCCTTCCGAAACCAGCAGATCAGCCTCCGCTGCTAACTTGTTGATGATCAGCGCCCCGCCGGAGGGCAAGGTGCCGATTTCCACCAGGCTGCTGTCATCACCGGAATCATGGACGACAATCCGCTCCTGATCGACGATGGTTTCGCCAAATTTGGCGACCAGTTCCTCCCGGGTAGTCAGGCGGTGAAAACCGGTGGCAATCAAGATGGTGATCTCCGCATCGGGATTGCCCCGACGGATTTCTTTTAGCATCTGCGGCATAATAATTTTACTGGGCACCGGCCGGGTATGGTCACTGGCAATAATTACGATCTTTTGTTTGCCCACGGCCAGCTGACAAAGCTTATCTGAGCCCTCGGGGTTGGCAATGGCTGCTGCCACCAGCTCGCTCTCAGTTTGCTCGGGATGATAGTCTTCAATCTGAGAGAGCAACACGCCATTTAGGCACGCCTCATCAAGCACCAACGCTTGTTTTTCTTTTCCATAAGGTATTTTGATTTCCATAAACGTATCCTTTCTGATTAGACGAAAGACATTAACAGAATTCTAATTTCTGCTAATGTCTTAACTTTCAAAGATGACTTCTCTTTATTTAATTTTTCTTTTATTTGATATCAGTTGAATTTAAGTACGTCATCGATTCATATGGCATTTGAGCAGTGACGGGCGATCAAGGATCGCCCCTACATTGCACTATTTCATTCAAATGATACGTTACTTTTTTCATTTGACATACGAATTATCCAAAGGTGCTCAACAGCCCGACAATCAGCGGTGCTCCGAAATAGACCACCAGTCCGATGATGATGACATAGACGGCGCAAACCTTCATGGTGGCCTGGAGAATCTTGCCCTCGCTGCCAATAATCCCAGTGGCAGCGGTGGCCACGGCAATACTCTGGGGCGAGATCATCTTCCCGGCGGTGGCACCCGCGGTGTTAGCGGCGGCCAGCCAGTAGGGACTCATGCCGATGGCATTGGCTGCCTCCACCTGGAGCCCGCCGAAGAGCACGTTGGCCGATGTGTCACTACCAGTGACAAAGGTGCCCAGGGCCCCAATCAACGGCGCAATCAGGGGGTAGAAATCGCCGGTGACCAGCACCAGAATCTGAGCAATGACACCAATCATGCCGCTATACCCCATCACCTTGGCCAGGGCCACAATCGACATAATCGTAATGGCGGATTTAAACATCTGCTTGACGGTTTTACCAAGAATCGTGCTGATCGCCCCAAACTTGACACCCTGGATAAGCCCGCCCAGATAGGTGGCAATGATAATCAGGGTTCCCGGGGTGGCCAGCCAGTAGAAGGTCATCGGCTTGCCATGGGGGCCGGTGTAAATCTGCACGGTGGTGCTGACCTGCTTGAGCAGCCCATTAATGGCCGGGAACAGCGACGAACAGAGAATAATAATGGCAAAGACCAGAATAAAGGGAAGCCAGGCCATCACGGCAGTTTTGAGCGGAATCTTTTCGGCATCTTTAGCGGCGGTATCCTTATAAAAGACCTTGGCCATGGTGATCACCACCGCCATACAGATCACCGAGCCGACAATCGCCGGCAGTTCGGCGCCCAGCACCTTGGCGACAAAAATCTGCGGCAACCCGAAAGATAAACCGGCCATCAGGGTAATCAGGAAAACCCCCTTGATGGCTTTAACACTTTTGCCGGTAAGACTGACCAGAATGAAGGGAATAATCACAATCATCACAAACAGCTGGATGGCAATGGTAAAGGACAAATCGTTTACATTGAGGCCCGTCACCGAGGCCAGGGTACTGACCGGCAGCCCGATGGCCCCGAAAGCGGTGGGGGTGGTGTTGGCAATCAGACAGATAATGGCAGCAAAGACCGGATTAAAGCCCAGAGCCGCCAAAATGCTGGCGGGAATTGCCACGGCGGTACCAAACCCGGCTATGGCTTCCAGAAAACCTCCAAAGCCCCAGGCCAGAATTAAGACTAGAATTCGTTGATCGGTGGAGACCGAACTCATCATTTTTTTGATGGTTTCCATGCCGCCGGTATGGGTCACCAGATTATAGGTAAAAACCGCGGCAATAATGACCAGGAAGATCGGCCAGATCGCCATCGCCGCCCCTTCCAGGGCAGCCGTCAGGCTATCGAGTACCGGCATCTGCCAGACCAGAATGGCCAGCACAATGGTCATCGCCAGGGCAATCGGACAGGCCTTCTGGCCGGGGATCTTTAAGACCCCCAGGGAGACAATCAGCCAGATTACCGGGATCAGGGCGATGAAGAAGAGTAACAGGTTATCCATATCTCCTCCTACATCTGACAGACTTTTTTAGGATTTAACAGGTTTTTCGGATCAAAGGTTTGTTTGATGCCAGCCATCAGAGCCAGATGTTCGGTGCCAAAATCATTAAGCAGATATTGGCGTTTGGCATAGCCGATGCCATGTTCGCCGGAAACCAAACCCTCATAGGTCAGAGCCTTGGCATACATCCGGTCCATCGCTTCGTTAAGCTTGGCTTCCCATTCCTGTTGGTCAAGCTGGTCGCGGCAGACATAGATATGCAGGTTGCCGTCGCCGGCATGGCCAAAGCTGGGGATTCTGACATCCATTTCCCGGGCCAGTTCATGGGTAAACTCAATAAACTCGGCGATCCGGTTTCGTGGAACCACCACGTCGCACTCATCCATTTCGGTGGTTGAGGCTTTAATCGCTTCCAAAAAGGCGCCCCGGGCAGACCAGACCGATTCTTTCCGTTCAGCAGTGTCGACAATATAGACATCCTTGGCGCCTTCGGCCAGACAAAGGTTTGCCACCACTTCGTATTCGGCTTCCACCTGTTCCCTGGAGTTGCCATCAAAGGTCAAGAGGATGTAGGCATTGCTGGAAGAATCCGGGAATTTTTTACCGAGAAAATCTTCAGCAAAGAGAATCGTCTGGCGTTCCATAAATTCGATGGCCGTCGGGATCGCCTTGGATTTGATGATCTTGGGCACAATTCCGGCAGCATCGCTGATATTATCAAAGGGAATCAAGAGGCTTAAGGTCATCTTGGGCAGCGGCAGCAGTTTTAAGATCGCCTTGGTGATCACACAAAGGGTTCCTTCGGAACCGATCACCAGATCCTTTAAGCTGTAACCGGAGCTGTTCTTAACAATTTTACCCCCCAGCTCGATGATTTCGCCATTGGATAACACCACGGTCAGGCCCCGGACATAGTCCCGGGTAACACCGTATTTGACGGCCCGCATACCACCGGCGTTGGTGCTGATATTACCGGCAATGGTCGCCGATTTTTCACCGGGATCGGGGGGGTAAAAAAGATCGTGCTCTTCCACAAATTTCGACAGTTCCATTAAGAGGACGCCGGGTTCCACGGTAACGGTCAGGTTTTCTGAGTCCAGCTCAAGAATGTTATTCATCAGCGTGGTTTCTAACATGATCCCGCCAAACAGTGGCACACAGGCCCCCACCAGGCCGGTACCGGACCCCCGGACGACGACTGGGATATTATGATCATAGGAATATTTCATGATTTTAGACACTTCTTCGGTGGTGGTGACTTTGATCAGCACTTCCGGATAGGAATGAATGCTACCCAGCTCATCATGACTAAAATCTTCACCAATCTGATCGCCAACAAAAATCCGTTCGGCGGGAATCAGGGCCTTTAAAAAATCGATATCGTTTGTTTCCACTTTTTTGTAATTCATCTTAGCCAACCATCCTTTCTGGTGTTTCCATGGCTTCCGGCATTGCCACGGTTTTCCCGGCGGCAGCACTTTCCGGATCGGCAATCATTTTTAACAGTTCCGGAATGACCTCATAGAGATCGCCGACCATGCCGCAATGGGCAATGTTAAAGATCGGTGCTTTAGGATCATTGTTCACGGCAATGATATATTCTGAATTCTGCATCCCGGCGGCAAACTGAACGGCCCCGGAAATCCCCAGTGCGATGATCAGTTTCGGTTTAACGGTTCGGCCGCTGAGGCCAATCTGCAGGCGGGCATCAAACCAGCCAGCTTCGATACCAGGCCGGGTACAGGCCACGGTAGCGCCGATTTTTTCAGCAAACTCATGGATCATCTCCAGATCCTTTTCACACTTCACGCCCCGACCGACCGCCACAATGGTTTCGGCTTCCGACAGATCAATCCCTTTTTCTTTTTTAATGACTTCCAGCACCGAAATAGCGGATACCAGCTTGTCTTTGCCAATTTCCATCACTTCCACGCTGCCCCAGGGATCAGCGACCCGTTCCGGAGCCGAGAAGACTTTATAACGGACGGTACAAAACTGAGGACGGGTGTTTTCAGTAACAATCTGGGCCATGATATTGCCGCCGAAGGCTGGCCGGATCTGAACCAGATCGGTATTGTCTTTAATTTCCAGAATGGTGCAGTCGGCGGTCAGGCCAGTGCGGTAACGGGCAGCCACCCGGGGGGCCAGCGACCGGCCGACGTTGGTAGCACCCACTAAAATCGAAGACGGTTTAACCTTTTCGATAAAGTCTTCCAGAACGTTGGCATAGGGTTCAATCACAAAATGTTTAAGTTCCGGCTGATCATAGACAAAGACCTTATCGACCCCGTAGCTAAGCAACTCACTGGCTTCGGCCGTGATGTTGGTGCCCATAAACAGGGCGTAAACCGGATGACCGATGACGGCGGCCAGTTCCCGGGCCTTGCCAATCAGTTCAAAGGTAACCGGATGAATCACTCCTTCAATGTGATCGACATAGACGGTAATACCCTTGTAGAGGCTTTTGTCGATACTGATTTTTTCGTCTTCTTCGAGTTCCAGCACCCCGGCGGGGCCGTTTTTTAAACACATCTTGCACATTTTACAGGCGGCGGTGACTTCCAGACGAGCGTTTACATATGAAAAGGCATCAAAGGGGCAAATCTCTGCCAGTGCCTCAAAGGTTTTCTGATCGACGTTTTCGGTAATTATTTTAATTCCTGCCATGATTTTATTCCTTTCCTGCCTAATTATCTTTACTCAGATATTTTTTTTCAGTCAAAATGCCATGAAGTGCCTGGGCCAGCACGGTTCCATCGCCCTCAAAGCTTACTTTTTCAACATTACTTTCCGGTGGGAAGATCCGCTCCACCTGGGTCGGCGACCCGCTGAGACCATATTTTTTGGCATCGGTGTCGTACATATCCTTCAGGGTCAAAACGGTAATTTCGGGATTTTCGGAAATTTCCAGTTTTCGTTTATAAGATGGCAACCGGGGGGTGTAAATGTCCTTATCAACCGTGATCAGACAGGGGTATGGGACCCGTTGGATTTCTAAGGATTCTTCCATATTCATTTGCAGAGTCAGGCCCGCTTCATCGGCCACCAGAATTTTAATGACGTTGGTGACGTGGGGAATCCCCAAAAATTCGGCCATTTCCGGACCGACCTGGGCAGTGTCGCCATCAGTGGTCTGCTTGCCGCAGATGATCAGATCAAAGTCGCCCAGTTTTTTGGCGCCCTGAGCCAGGGTATAGCTGGTGGCAACGACATCGGCACCGCCAAATTTGCGGTCTGATAATAAACAGCCAGAGTCGGCGCCCATATAGAAGGATTCGAGTAGCACCTCTTTACTTTGCATCGGCCCCATCGACAAGGTCGTAATGGTGCCGCCCAACTCTTCTTTTAAACGGAATGCCGTTTCCAGACCATATAAATCATAGGGATTGAGCTTCGATTCAACCCCATCCCGAATCAGAACCCCTGTTTCCGGATCCACTTCGACGTTGGACGTGCCGGGAACCTGCTTGATACATACCAGTATTTTCATACTCACCCTCCATAAAATAAAATTGATTATTGCGAGCTGCCGTGAGCTTTGGGCCCAGTTTGACAAACGCCTGATTCTACTAATCATTGTTTAAGTGAAGACCGCTGCGAAATTTCTTTTGCTGTCCGTTTTGGCACAGACAGCAAGGACTTCACTCCTGGTGGACAAATTTCGCCGTCAACCGAATTTTCCGTTGACAAAAACTGTTAAACCCTCTTAAACCCATTCATAAACCACTTGACAAAATTCTGATAAAATTCTACTATTGGTCTGGTGGTCAGACCACTAACCTGTTGCCATTATATGTCTTTCGTAAATCTTTGTCAAGTAATAAAATAACATTTTCAGAAAATATTTATTTTGATCGGGTTGTCCTCACAAGCACCGTACCGACCAATTGTTAATCTGTTGTTCGCTGCGGAATCGGACAGGCTTTGCCGTGTCCGCTCCGATGCGTACAACACGATCTAACAATTGTCGGTACTACTTTAGCTGTTTTGACAAACTGTGCAGAAATTATTTATTTACCAACTATTGATCTTTTTGAATTTTAAAAGCGACTGTGGTAAAATAGTGTATTATGATGTTTATAAAAAATCGAATGAAATGAAGTGACTTTGAGATGTTTAAAGAAATAGCCCATACGAAAATCTATTTGCAGATCCTCGAGCAGATTAAAGAAAATATTATCCGGGGAAATTTAAAAAGCGGCGACCGCCTGCCCTCGGAACGGCAATGGGCGGAGCAGCTGGGGGTATCCCGGGCGACGATCCGGGAGGCGATCCGGGCCCTTGAGATGATCGGTCTGGTGGTCTGTCAGCAGGGTGAAGGCAATTTTATTGCCGAAAATTTTGAAGATACCCTGACCCAGCCGCTGACGATTATGTTCTGGCTCAGCAACGGTCAACTCAGCGAAGTGCAAGAGCTGCGGCGGGCCCTGGAAACGGAGGCGGCCAAGCTGGCGGCGAAAAAAATGACACCGGAACGGTTTGCCAGTCTGGAAAAAATTTGTGATGCCATCGAAACCGAAACCGACGAAACCGTCCGGGCCGAGCTGGACAAACGCTTCCACTACGAAATCGCCCTGGCTTCGGAAAACCGGATGATCCGCAATGTTCTGCAGTCCTCGGCAACCCTGATTGAAGCCCTGATCAAGGATATCCGGATTGCCATTCTCGATGATCCCGACCGGGGACCGGTGATTGACACCCAGCACCGCCATATCTTAAACGCCCTTAAAGCAAAGGAGCCCTTAAACGCCGCCTTTGCCATGTCCCAGCATATGGATCTGATTGACGGCTTTGTGGCCGGGCTGGAAATTGATGAACACTGATTTAATGGTTTAAACGAAAAAAAAGCCGGATGGGGTTTGCCATCCGGCTTTTTTATCGTTTTTTTGACTATACCAATGCTTCAAATTTGTGCAGAAAGTCGCGCAGGACCGTTTCAATGACCGCGCAACCACCCACTGTATCAGATTCGATGTTCAGTGGCATAATCGGGTCATGGAGGGACATCCGCAGCAGGCACCAGCCGTTTCCGGCGGCCTCGTCACAGCTGACCCGGACCCCTTCATAGTTGGGATCGACCACCGTCCAGCCGGGTTGGCTGGCAGCGAAAGCGGCAAACTCCGTCAACACGTTTTCGCCATAGGCTTTAAATTCACCCGTCATAATTTTTAAGCGGATTTCCTTAGCTTCCACCGGTTCTTTTAAACCGGCCAGAAACGAACTGATTGGTTGGCCAGCCTTAAACAACTGGGCAAACTTGATCAGCGCCATGGTCACCAGATAGGCCCCGTCATCAAGAAAATAGTTTTCTTTAATAGCCCCGTGGCCACTGGTTTCCATGGCCAGATGGGTTTCGATCCCCTCGTTATTTAAGCGGATGGCTTCATTAATGACGTTTTTATAGCCCCGCTTAAAGCGATGATGGTGGCCACCATGGCTTTCAATAAAGGCCGTTAGCCCGGTGGAGGTAATCGAATCGGTAACAATTGTCGAGCCGGGATAGTCGGATAAAAGCATGCTGGCAATAAAGGCGATAAAGCCATTACGGTTGATGGCGTTACCTTTTTCATCAATAATCGCCGCCCGATCGACATCGGTATCAAAGATGATCCCCAGATCGGCCTGGTTGTCCAACACCGCCTTGGTGATATGGGCAATGGCTACGGCATCCTCGGGGTTGGGCACGTGGTTGGGGAAATGGCCATCAGGCTCCAGATACTGGCTGCCAGTGGTGTCAGCGCCCAGCGGCTTAAGCACCTGGCTGGCAAAAAATCCGCCCGCCCCGTTACCGGCATCAACCACAATTTTGGCGCCTGCCAGGGGCTGCTCGCTGCCAGTTTTGGCCCGGATGATGTTTAAAATATTCTGGGAATAGGTCGGCAGAAAATCATAATCCCGGGCCTGTCCGCCGGGGGTAAACGATGTTTCAACGGTCTCAGCCAGCGTCAGAATGGCTGTGATATCTTCTTTATTGAGGCCGCCCTCTTTGGTGAAAAACTTCAGTCCGTTGCGGTTAAAGGGCAGATGACTGGCGGTGACCATTACCGCCCCATCGGCCTCGATAACCGGATCGAGGGTGGTCATAAACATCGCCGGGGTGGTACTGATGCCGCATTGATAGACCTGGTGTCCCCGACTGACCAGCCCCAATGCCACCGCCTGGGCGATGTGAGGCCCGGACAGTCGACTGTCACGGCCGACGGCAAAGGTCAGCGGGGTTTTCCCCAGCTTTTGCTCAAGCCAGGTAGCAAAAGCAAAGGCAATTTTCATGGCCATGTCCTGGGTAAAATTAACGGCCTCGCCGGGAATCCCCTCCAGGGCCACCCCCCGGACATCGGAACCGTTTTGTAATTTTTTAATATCTTTAATTTCCATGTTGTTCTCCTGGTTATCAATCACCCGTATCAATCGGGCCTTTTAGCCAACCAAAGAGGCGCACATGACGGCTTTGATGGTATGCATCCGATTCTCGGCCTCATCAAAAACCTTGGAATGCTTGCTGCGGAAGACCTCATCGGTGACTTCCATTTCAGCCAGCCCAAACTTCTCTTTAACTTCCCGGGCCACCGATGTTTCCTGATCATGGAAGGCCGGTAAACAATGCAGGAAGATGACCTCATCATTGCCGGTGGCCTTAATCATTTCCATGTTCACCTGGTAGGGCGATAACAGTTTGATCCGCTCAGCCATCTGATCTTCTTCGCCCATGGAAACCCAGACATCGGTATAAATGGCGTCAGCGCCCTTCACACCGGTGCTTATATCAGCGGTCAGGGTGATGGTTCCCCCGGTTTCTTCACAAAGGGTCTTCATTTCAGCGACCAAGGCTTCTTCCGGAAATAATGATTCCGGCGCTACCGCCACAAAATGCATTCCCAGTTTGGCACAACCGATCATCAGGGCGTTACCCATGTTGTTTCGGGCATCGCCGACATAGACCAGACGTTTGCCTTTAACACTGCCGAAATTTTCCTGAATGGTCAGCATATCGGCCAGCACCTGAGTGGGGTGATCCAGATCAGTTAAGCCGTTCCAGACTGGGACGCCGGAATGTTTGGCCAGCATTTCAACCGTCTCTTGTTCAAAGCCCCGGAACTCAATGCCATCATAAAAACGACCCAGCACGATGGCGGTATCCTCAATCGATTCCTTTTTACCCATCTGACTATTGGTCAAAAAGGTGACATTGGCCCCTTCATCAAAGGCGGCCACTTCAAAGGCGCAACGGGTCCGGGTTGAGGTTTTTTCAAATATCAGCACAATGTTCTTGCCTTTAAGCAGTTCGCCCACCACCCCTGATTTTTTCTTGGCTTTGAGTTCGGCGGCGTAGTCAATCAGATACTGGATCTCCGCCGGGCTAAAATCTTTTAATGTCAATAAATGACGTCCTTTTAAATTCATCATGTTTCCTCCGTTTATCGCTTGTTAAGCTTATTTTATAAATTAATTTTCGAAATCAAAACCCGTCCCGATACAAGGGCATGGTCATGCAGCGGGGGCCGCCCCGGCCACGAACCAGCTCAGAGGCTTCAATCCCAATCACTTCAATGCCATTTTGGGTGAGCACCTCATTGGAGCGCTCATTTCGGGCGTAGGCCACGATCACCCCCGGGGCAATCGCCAGGGTGTTGGTGCTGTCGTTCCATTGTTCCCGGGCAGCAGCAACCGGGTTACCGCCGCCACTTTCAATCAGGTTAATGGCTGGTAAACCAAGCACTGCTTTGAGGGCTTCTTTGAGACTGTCCTGCTTTTGATACTGCAGATAGCCGTCTTTTCCCGGCGTCATAATGACGGTTTCGACCTGTTCCAGAATCCCCGGGTAAACAATGAATTTATCGACGTCCACCATTGTAAAGACGGTATCCAGATGCATAAAGGCTCGGTTGCTGGGAATTTTTACGGCCAGCACCTTTGTGATCCCAATCTCGGCAGCAAAGAGGTTTTTGGCCAGTTCTTCCACCCCCTGAACCTCGGTCCGTTCACTGCAGCCCACCGCCACTACCGTCGGGCTTAAAATCAGGATGTCGCCGCCTTCCACCGAAAAGAAGTTGGTATCCTGGTAAAAGGTTTTATTGTCACAGTTTTTAAACAGCGGATGATGCTCATAAATCGCTGCCAGATAGCGACTTTCCCGTTTGCGGGTGCGGGTGGCCATGGCCGAAATCACCATTCCGTCATGAATGGTCACCGCCGGGTCGCGCATGAAATATAAATTCGGCAGCGGGTTTAAATAAAAGGCATAAGGTTCCGGGCCTTTTAAATAATCGGTCAAGACCAGATGCCGTTCCAGATGATCAAGCTGCTTTTGCAGCACTCCCGCAATCAACGCATCGCCCAGAGCATTGCTGTCGAGAGACATCAGGTATTCATTTAAAAACCCATCGATATAGTTGCCCGATGAGGGATTTTTATCAATCACTTCAGCTATGATGCTTTCCCGGACTGAGGTGTCTTTTAGTATATCTTTTAGCAGATCCTCAACATAGAAGACTTCGGACCCCCGTTTTCTTAAGATAGCCGCAAAGGCATCGTGTTCCTCCTGCATCCGCTTAAGCCAAGGGATATCTTCAAATAAAAGTTCTTTTAGCGAATCCGGGACAATCCGTTCCAGTTCTTTACCTGGCCGATGGAGCAACACCTTTTTGAGCTTGCCAATTTCCGATTCGATTTTCAGGTTCTTATCATTCATTTTTTTATCTCCAAAATTTTCAATACCCGGTTATTATACCATCGGTTTGCTAAAAAACCTACTAGAATTACGCAAGATTGTCGCAACAAAAAAAGAAGAACCGGAGTTCTTCCCTTTATGTGAATCGTTTATCTTGTCGTTATGAAACCAACAGTGCCCCATCCGCTTCATTCTCATCTAGTAATACAATTTTCACACTCTGAGTTAAGAGATCGGAATAACTAAACGATAGTTTCTGTTCTTTCCGTTGATCTTCTTGAACCCGGACGGTAAAAATACTGGGATAAGTGCTTTCAATTACCCCTTCTTTTTGGTAGAGTTTTTTCTTGCTTTTATGTGCTTCAAGTTTGACTCGTCTGCCCAGATAATTTTCCACCTCGCGTCTAATGTCCATAATCGTAGCTTTTGGCATGAACTTCACCTCTCTGTGGTTTTCTCTACGTTAGTATACCACAGATTAAAGCAAAAGTAAAATTTTTTATTATAACAAGACCTGGTTTTATTGTCAATATGTAAATTTGATTTTCGTTTACATATTGTTTAACGTTTACATTTTTTCATTGCTAAATTTTTTCCCGGGCCTTAGCGATGTTTTTTCTTCTGGGCATCGGGGTTGGGGTCCGGGTGTTCATTAAATACCGAGTACATTTCCCGACCGTAACGCAGGGCATCGACAATCCGCATCGGGTTATGGAGCCAAATGGCATCTTCCAGCTTGGTCAGAACTTCAAAAGATTCAAAGCCCCAGGTACATAAAACCGGCAGCATTTCGGCTCTGATCGCGGTTTCATAATCGACAGTGGAATCCCCGACGTAAAGACATTGCTGGGGTGTCAGCCCCATTTTGGCCACCAACTCCAGGGACACCGCCGGATTGGGTTTTCGCAGGGCATCTTTGGTAAAGCCCCGGACATCCACATAATCATACTGCCCTAGCAGGGCTTTAACCAATGTTTTGGCCTCAAGATCAGGCTTGTTGGTACAAACCGCCCAGGGGATATCATTGGCCTTAAGATAATCAAGCAGTTTGGTAATCCCCGGGTAGGGTTTGGTTTTTTTTAAATAGTTGGCGGAATACTCCGACCGTACCATCTCTGTCAACTTGTCAACAAAGGCTTCATCATCCCGATACTTTTCCGGCAAGGCATCCCGGGTCAGATTTCTAAGCCCTCTGCCAATAAACCGTTTTCCCACTTCATAGGAATGGGTGGGAAATTGATGATATTTCATAATCCCATTGACCGAATCGATCAGATCCTCCAGTGAATTGACCAGGGTACCGTCTAAATCAAAAACAATTCCTTTATACTTATGCATGACGTCCTCCTCTTCTGCGATTGCATGTTTTTTAATATTATACCCCATTTTAACAATAAATTTTGTTTTTTTAACAGCTTTGGATTATAATAAGATTATTCTTATCTCTGGAGGTAATATTTTGGGTTATAAGGAAGAGAATTATCAAAATCTCAGTAAATCTTTAATCAAAAAACTTGAAAAACGAAATTTTGAAGGCTACTATTGCCAAACTGCCAGTGAGGCCCTGGAACTGGCCCTGTCACTGATTCCAGAAGGTGCCAGCGTCACCCATGGCGGTTCCGAATCGATCAAGGAAATTGGCTTACTCGATGCGATTAAAAATGGCAACTATCAATATATTGACCGCAGCCTGGCTAAAACCCACCAGGAAAAAAGAGAGGTGGTGGCCCAGGGCGTACTGGCCCACACCTTTCTGACCGGTACCAATGCCATCACTATGTCTGGTGAACTGGTTAATATCGACGGACTCAGCAACCGGGTGGCCCTGATGTGCTTTGGCCCGGAACAGGTGATTGTTATCGCTGGCATCAACAAAGTGGTGGCCAATGTCGACGCCGCCATTTATCGGGCCCAGAACGTGGCGGCACCAATCAACGCCATCCGATTAAACGCCAAAACCCCCTGTTATGAGACCGGCAACTGTGCCAATTGCCATAGTGATGACTGCATGTGTGTCAATATCGTGACTACCCGTCACAGCCGCATTCCCGGCCGGATCAAGGTGATTCTGGTGGGCCAGAACTTGGGCTACTGAGATGCAGCATCAAGCCAATCCCATTGTTTGTTTAAATGAGGCCTTTGCGGTCTATCCCCATACCTTAAAAAAAGAACCGCGGGTGGCTTATGCCGGTACCCGGGGTTCTTATGGTGAAGAAGCCAGCCTGTCTTTCTTTAAACATGACTGTGAACTGTTTGCCTACAAGACCTTTGAAGATGTGTTTGTCGCTCTCAGCCAGGGGTCCATTGATTACGGAGTGCTACCAATTGAAAACTCCTCCACCGGATCAATTGCAGCCGTTTATGATCTGCTGTCCCGCTACCAGTATTATATCGTCGGCGAGCAGGAAATTAAGGCCAGGCACTGTCTACTGGCCCCCAAGGGCGCCAGTCTGGAGCGCATTAGCGAGGTTTATTCCCACCCCCAGGGTTTTTCCCAATCCGAGGAATTCTTAAAGGATTATCCCGACTGGAAATGCATTCCTTATTTCAATACCGCCATTGCCGCCGAGTACGTGGCCAGCCAGAACGACCCGACAATGGCAGCCATTGCCAGCAAACGGGCCGGGGAAATCTATAATCTATCGATTTTGGCGGAGAATATCAACTTTTCCCAGACCAACGTCACCCGGTTTGTGATAATTTCACGGCAGATTGAACTGTTTGAAAACCCCACCCGGGTCAGCATCGCCTTTCATCTGCCCCATCGTCCCGGGGCGCTCTATGAAATCATCGGGATCTTTTCGGTGTTTTCACTCAACCTCTGTAAGATCGAATCCCGGCCACTGTTAAAAGAGAACTGGGAATACCTGTTTTTTGTCGATTTCACCGGCAATATCTCCCAAAACACTCTGGTCAACCTACTGCCGATTATTCAGGAAAAGGCCGAATATTTTCAGTTTCTGGGCTATTATCCCCAGTATGAAGAAAAATAGGATTATTTCATTGCAAAAAACAACAAACCCCGATCAAGCATCACACCTGTTTGATCGGGGTTTATTTTATTTCTTTGTCAGTTCAATCCCGGTATCATGGCCATTGAGATTAAACACTTCCCCAACACCGGCCTTAACCGTAATCGTATCAGCCAGGGTTTCGGTTTTAATAAAATCAGTATAGATCTCAATCGCCCGATCCATCGCTTCATCACTGCTGTAAGTGATATCGATGCGATCCATCACTTCGAAGCCGTTGGCTTTTCGCAACTGCTGAATCCGGGAGACAAACTCCCGGGCACAGCCTTCATCGAGTAGCTCTTGTGTGAGGCTGGTATCGAGGATGACAAACTTATTGTTAAACATCTGGACATTGAAGCCTTCTTTGGCGGAAATCCGGATGTCGATGAAATCTTTGCGCAGTTCGAGGCTTTCGCCATCCAGCTCAATCACAAAGCTGCCGTCAGTTTCCAGCTTGGCCACCACCTCACTGGCTTCCACTGAAGCCAGGGCCTTGCCCAGCAGCTTGACATTCTTACCGAGAATCGGGCCCGCGACCTTAAAGTCGGGTTTTAAGGCATAGTTCATGAAGTCACCAAGATTATCTTCAAAGACGACGTTTTTAATATTTAGTTCCTCTTCAATCAGGACGCAAAGATCGCCCAGGGTTTCCCGGTACTTGCCATCGACAATGATCTTGGATAGCGGTTGGCGAACCTTGATCTGGGCTTCTTCCCGGGCACCACGACCGAGGCTGACCAGTTCCCGTACCAGATCCATCGGTTCTTCGATGGCATCCTGAATCAGCGCTTCATTGACGGTCGGGTAATCCGCCAGATGGACGGATACGCCATCGGTCAGCTTCTGATACAGTTCTTCGGTGATGTATGGCGCAAAGGGCGCACACAGCCGAACCACCCCTTCAAGCACTTCCCAGGTGGTGTTGTAAACGGCTTTTTTATCCTCCGTCAGTTCGGTTCCCCAGAACCGGCGACGGTTGCGGCGGATATACCAGTTGGATAAATCTTCGTTAACAAAATTCTGGATTTTTTTGACCGCTTTGGTCAGGTCAAAGACGTCCATTTCTTCCCGGACTTCTTTAACCAGACGGTTGTATTTAGAAAGAATCCAGGCATCAATTTCGGGACGATTGGCATAGGGCACAAAGAATTCTCTTGGATCGATGCTATCGGTATTGGCATACAGGGCAAAGAAATGGTAGGTATTTTTTAAGGTATTAAAAAATTTACTTTGCACCTCTTTAATCCCCTTGACATCAAAACGAGTTGGCGTCCAGGCCGGCGAGACATAAAGCAGATACCAACGCAGCGCATCCGCCCCATATTCAGAAAACATTTCAAAGGGATCAACCGTATTGCCCCGGGATTTGGACATTTTCTGGCCGTCGGCATCGAGGATCAGGTCATTGACTAGCACTTTTTTATAGGGCGCTTTACCGGTGACAAAGGAAGAAATCGCCAGTAATGAATAGAACCAACCCCGGGTCTGGTCAATCCCTTCACAGATAAAATCAGCCGGGAATTGTTCTTCCCACAGTTCTTTGTTTTCAAAGGGATAGTGATGTTGGGCAAAAGGCATCGAGCCGGAATCAAACCAGCAGTCGATAACGTCTTTGACCCGGGTCATCGTTTTGCCGCAATCCGGGCAGGTGAAATGAACATCATCCACATAAGGGCGGTGCAGCTCAATGCTTTCGTCAATCCCCTCAATGGCCCGTTCCACCAGTTCTTTTCGGGAACCGACGGTTTCCAGCTTACCGCACGCATCACAGCGCCACACCGGCAGCGGCGTTCCCCAGTAGCGACTTCTTGAGATCGCCCAGTCATTGAGGTTTTCCAGCCAGTTGCCAAAACGTTTTTCGCCGACAAAATCCGGGTACCACTCAACGCCATTATTATTTGCGATCAGGGTATCTTTGATCTTGGTCATTTCGATATACCAGCTCGGTTTGGCATAATATAAAAGCGGAGTTTTACAGCGCCAGCAATGGGGATAATTATGGAGCACCTTTTCTTTTTTGAACAGCTTGCCTTCGGCTTTTAACCATTTGATGATATCGAGATCGGCATCGATGACAAATTGTCCCTTCCAGGGGGTGTCGGTATATTTGCCGTCCTCGGCCACCGGCTGCAGCACCGGCAGATGGTAGGCCCGGCCAACCTTGTAGTCATCTTCCCCAAAAGCCGGGGCGATATGAACAATCCCGGTACCATCTTCGGTGGTGACATAGTCGGCACAGGTGACAAAAAAAGCTTTTTTATCGGGCGTCACAAAGGGCATCAGCTGATCATACTCAACGTACTCCAAGTCTTTTCCCTTCATTTCTTCAATGATTTCGTAGTCATCGCCCAGGAGTTTGGGCGCCAGCACCTTGGCGCAAATATACACGTCATCATTGCTGCGGGCTTTGATGTAATCGGCCTCGGGATGAACGGCCAGTGCCACATTGGCCGCCAGCGTCCAGGGGGTAGTGGTCCAGACTAAAAAGTATTCGTTGGCATCCTTGCGTTTAAAGGCCGCAACAACGGTGTTGCTTTTGATTTCCTGATAGCCCTGAGCGACCTCATGGGAGGCCAGACCAGTACCACAGCGGGGGCAATAGGGCATGATCTTATGCCCTTCATAGAGAAACCCTTCTTTATTGAATTTATCGAGAATCCACCAGACCGATTCAATATAATTGTTATCCAGGGTGATGTAAGGGTTTTCCATGTCAATGAAATAACCCATTTTGCGGCTCATTTCCTTCCATTGACCTTCGTAATTAAAGACCGACTCCTTACATTTTTCGTTGAACTTATCGATGCCATAGGCTTCAATTTCCGGTTTGCTGGACAGCCCCAGCTGTTTTTCCACTTCGATTTCCACCGGCAGACCATGGGTATCCCAGCCGCCTTTACGCAGCACCCGATAGCCATCCATGACCTTATATTTACAGACCGTATCTTTCAGTGTCCGGGCCAGCACGTGGTGGATTCCGGGACGGCCGTTAGCCGTTGGGGGACCCTCATAAAAAACAAAGTCCTGTTTCCCCGCCCGGTTATCAATACTCTGCTGCAACAGATTCATCGCTTCCCATTGTTTTGAGATTGCATCTTCTCTGTCGCCAATTTTTCCTTCTATTAATGTTTTAAACTGCGCCATATTTCTACCTCCATTAAGTCTCTCTTAGTTTACATAACTGCATTGCTTAATCTGTGTTTATTTTCTGCGCTTAAGTAATACGCTTTGGGATCACGCAATCCGTAATCGCACAAGACTCGCCAAACACAAAAAACGCCCCCTGAAAAATCCAAGGGACGAAAAATCGCGGTACCACCCAAGTTGGCAGCAACTGCCCACTCCATGAAGTTAACGATTCCCCGGGATTTCCTAAGCTTAATTAACCAATGGCCAACTTAAGTCTTCAGAAATCCTGTTCAAAGGTGATCTCTCTGAGGTATCTTTTGACAATCTTTCACCGAAGTGATCATCTCTCTGTTAAAGCATTCCCCACAGCGTCCTTATCCTGACATTTATTTTTTTAGTTAGTTGAATACAATAGTTAATAACGATTTAAAAGTAAAAAGGTCTGTTTTATATTCTATCCAATATCCTTAATAAAATCAAGTTTTTTGAAATGTTTATTCAAAAAATTAAGAATATGGGTTATAATAAGGGCGAACTATTCATTCGTTACACAGATCATTGGGAAACAAAACGATTTGACTACCGCCGTTTCCAATTGATCTGTCCATTTCCAAAAAGGAGTCATTATGAAAACACGTTATATTATTCTTTCGGTTGTCCTAATTGGGGTTCTGATTGCTGGCGCCGTCTTTATGATCCCAAAGCTGATGAATGACGAAAAAACGACCGATCAAAAAACAACCGCTGAAGAAACAACAACGACCAAACAACCTGACCAAATTAAAAATAATCTGCCGGATACCACCGCTACCACTGCTATTGTGGTGCCCCAGGACATGCAAACGGTCATTTCCGAAAATCAGGCCGATCTCTATGTTGATGAAGCCGGTCTACTGGCGGGCAATTATCCCATCCAGATGGTTCCGCTGTATGGCGTAACCAGCGTTTCCGAATCGAACCAGATCACCACCGCCGCAGGCAAACCAGGCTGGAAAGCGGCCTATGTTTCGGATTTTTCCACTGATGAAATCCTTAGTTTTTACCAGAGTCTGCTGGCTGTCGCCCCGGATTATAGCGAGGAAACCGTTTCTGAATCCACCAATCTGAAGGGAACTGTCAGCGGCTATACCATCAGCCTGACCATTTCCCCCAACAATCCGGATAAAACTGACCTTCCCGGTGTGAGTGCTGTCAGTATCTTTATTGAGCAGGTTTGATGGGTTCAGATTTTTAAAAAAATCAGGTCATTCAAACCCTTGTATTCTAAAAATAATATGGGATAATTCTATACTAAGCCAAGGGTTTTCTGCGGCTTAGTATTTTTTATCGGCAATTGCAAAAACACCTGGCCGCTGTGGCCTGTTTTCACCCATCATGATTGCGCAATCTTGATCCATTTTGCAAATGCCTGGCATTTTTTAGAAAACGAGGAAAGAAAATGAACGAACAAACCAGAAAAATCACCTACACTGCCCTGATGATGGCCCTGACTTTCATCATGACCTCCCTGATCAAGATTCCCCTGCCGACCGGTTACATCCATCCCGGCGATGGGGCGGTACTGTTATCTGCCTATATCCTGGGGCCCTGGGGCGGTCTGATTGCTGCCGCCATCGGCTCGGCCAGCGCTGACTATTTTGGCGGTTACGGCGCCTATGTGCTGCCGACTTTTATTGCCAAAGGCTCAATGGCCTTTATTTTTGGCTATCTGATGAAGCGTTTCCCTGACAAAAATATCCTCCTTGGGATGTTCCCGGCAGTGATTGCCATGACGGCCGTTTACTACGTTTCTGAAGTGATTATGTACGGCAATATTGCCGGTCCGCTGGTCAACGTCCCGTTTAGCCTGTTGCAGGGCGTATTTGGGGTTGTCCTGGTCACCATTTTACACAAACCACTGGAACGCTTTCGCCTGACCCCGGTCAAGTTTTAACCATCTAAAAAAGACCCCTTGGGTCTTTTTTTATTTGCTCAGAGTTAGCAGACGGTTTACATATAACCCTTCATGGTATCCAGATATTCTTCGGCATTGTCCCGGATGCTCTGGATTTCTTCCGGCTTCAGTTCCCGAACCACCTTAGCTGGGCTGCCCATGATGAGTGAGTTGGGCGGAAAGACCTTGCCTTGAGTCACCAGTGAACCGGCACCGACAATGGAGTTATCGCCGATTTTGGCTCCGTTAAGAATAATCGCCCCCATCCCCACTAAGACATTATCCCCGATTTCGCAGCCGTGAATAATGGCATTGTGACCAATGCTCACGCCAGCACCGATGACTGTGGGATAACCTGGAGCCACGTGCACCACCGTACCATCCTGAATATTGGTGCGATCGCCAATGGTAATACTGTCCACATCCCCCCGGATGACTGCCTGAAACCACACCGAGATAAAATTACCCAGCTTTACTTTACCCACTACATCGGCACTTTTTGCAATAAAAACGGTTTTACCCAACATCATTCTGTTCACCCCACCTTAATCTACTTCGAATTATTATGACTACATGATACTATTTTCAGGACTTTTTGTAAAGTTTTTCCAAGATCCCCCAATTTATGATAAAATATCAGCAAAACAAAAACACAAAGGACGAGTCAATGAATATAGCCAGTATTGAGAACTTAAAAAAAACCTATGGGGTCAAAACCCTTTTTCATGATATTTCTTTTTCCATCGCCGACACTGACAAGATCGGGGTGATTGGGGTCAACGGCTCTGGTAAAACCTCGCTGCTTAAGATTATTGGAAGCCTCGACAGCCCCGACGCTGGTGCAGTTAAATTTTTTGGCACCAAGCGGGTCGAAATCCTGCCCCAGGATCCCGATCTTAACCCGGATACCACGGTGCTTTCCCAGGTCTTTTGCGCCAACTCGCCGGAAATGAACCTGGTCCGGGATTATGAGTCCACCCTGGCCGCCCTGGAAGATTCCCCGGAAGATGCCCCCCTGCAAAAGCGGCTGCTGTCGTTATCTCAGCGTATTGATGACGAAAACCTCTGGAATCTAAAATCCCAGGTCGAAACAATCCTCTCCCAGCTGGGTATTCACGACTACCATAAAAAAATCAAGCAGCTTTCCGGTGGCCAGCGCAAACGGGTGGCGATGGCCTCGGCCCTGCTGACACCTTGTGATTTGCTGATTCTCGATGAGCCGACCAATCACCTCGACAATGACACCATTGCCTGGCTGGAAAACTACCTGTTAAACCGCAAAGGGGCGCTGCTGATGGTAACTCATGACCGTTATTTTCTGGATCGGGTGGTGAACCGCACCATTGAACTGGACAAAGGCCAGCTCTATGAGTATACCGGCAATTATTCAGACTTTTTAGAACAGAAAGCCAATCGCCGGGAAGCTCAAAACGCCATTGAAGCCAAGCGTCAAAACCTCTACCGCCGGGAACTGGCCTGGATCCGCCGGGGGGCCCGGGCCCGAACCACCAAACAGAAAGCCCGAATTCAGCGGTTTGAAGAAATTAAAGACCAGGCCACCGATCTGTCCGAAAATCAAATGGAAATCTCGGTGGGCTTTTCCCGGCTGGGTAAAAAAGTCATTGAAATCGAGCATTTATGCAAATCCTTTGGCCCCCAGAAAATTATCAGCGATTTTTCGATGATCCTCGGTCCCAGTGAACGGATTGGGATCATCGGTAAAAACGGATATGGCAAATCGACCCTGCTCAATCTTTTGGCCGGAAAACTTAAGCCGGATAGCGGCACCATCACCCTGGGGGATACCGTTAAACTCGGTTATTTTTCCCAGGAATCCGAGGATATGGATCTGAGCCTCCGGGCCATTGATTATATCCGGGAAAAAGCCGAAGTCATGGAAAATTCCCGGGGTGAAACGGTCACCGCCGCTCAAATGATGGAGCTTTTTCTGTTTGATAAAAACAGCCAATGGGTGTATATCTCCGAACTCTCCGGCGGCGAACGACGGCGGCTCTATCTGCTGGGCATCCTGATGATGGCTCCCAATGTATTGCTGTTTGATGAACCCACTAACGATCTGGACATTGACACCCTGACGATTCTGGAAGCCTACCTGGACGAGTTTCAGGGCTCGGTACTGACCGTTTCCCATGACCGTTATTTTCTGGATCGTACCTGTGAACAGATTTTATCTTTTGACGGTAAAGGCCAGATCACCAGCCAAACCGGGAATTATTCGGACTATATCAAAAAACATCCCCTGACTGGCCTGGGTACCAAAGACAATAGCCCGGAACAGCCGGAGAAAAAAACCGCCGCCCCGGCCAGTGAAAAACCGAAAACCCGCAAGCCCGGCCTGACCTATAAGGAAAAACGGGAGCAGGAAGCCCTGCTGCTGGATCTCGAAGCCAAGGATCAACGACTGGATTTTGTCACTCAGAAGCTGTCAGAAACCACCAGGGATTACACCGTCTTAGAGGAACTGGCCAACGAAAAGGCCCTACTGGAAGACGAATTGCTGGCCATCATGGATCGGCTGGAAACTCTGGAAAACCTGGAAAAATGACAAAAGCGCCTCATGGGCGCTTTTTGCTTGTCCTTTTCTAATTATCGGACTTCCCTTTCAACCGGGCAACGGCTTCCCGGGCGGTGTCCCATTCGTTATAATAGAGGGTTTCGTCTTTCATAATCTCCTGTTTTTCATGGCCTTTTCCAGCCAGCACCAACACATCTCCCGGACCGCACAGGGTAGCACCATAATAGATCCCTTCCTGCCGGACTTCAACCGTGGCAACCTGATCGGTTTTCTCCCGAACCCCCGCCACCACCGCATTGATAATATCCATCGGATTTTCACTGGCAGGGTTGTCCGAGGTGACCACCACCATATCGGCATAGGTGCCAGCGATCCGGCCCATGATTGGCCGTTTTTCCTTGTCCCGGTCGCCGTTACAGCCAAAGACCAGAACAATCCGACCCGAAAATATTTTTCGCACCGACTGGAGCAATTTCTCCAGCGAATCGGGCGAATGGGCGTAATCAATGACCACATCAAAGGGGGCTTCCACATCGAGAATTTCCATCCGGCCGGAAACCCCCGGCATCGTCGCCAGGGCCTCCCGAATCACGCTCATCGGCACCGCTTCGGCGACGGCGACACAGATGGCTGCCAGGGCATTATAAACCATGAACTCACCGGGAATATTTAAAAACAGTTTTTCTTGTGCCACTGGAGTAACCAGTGTAAACGCCGTTCCCGTCGTTTCCAAAACCAGATCTTTGGCATAATAATCGTTCCCTGGTTTTAAGCCATAGGTAATCACCGACGTCGCCGATTTTTGTGCCAGCAGTTCACAGAGCTTCTGCCCCCAGGGGTCATCGCCATTGACAATGCTAGCCTTGTTTTGCTGAAAAAAAAGTTTGGCTTTCGCTTCGAAATAATTTTCAAAGGTTTTATGATAATCCAGATGATCCTGGGTCAGATTGGTAAAAATACCATAATCAAAATCCACCCCATTGACCCGATCTAGAGCCAGACCATGGGAAGAAACTTCCATAAACAGATGACTGCAACCGCCATCCTTCATTTCTTTAATAATCTCCTGGACTTCCAGCGATTCCGGGGTCGTCCGGCCTCGATTATCAACCACCTGGTCGCCAATCAGATTATGGATGGTGCCAATCAAACCGCATTTCTTACCTTCGCTTTCAAAAATATGCTTAAGCATATAGGTCAGCGAGGTTTTTCCATTGGTTCCGGTAATCCCGGTGACCAACATCGACTGCGATGGCTTCCCGTAAAAGCAGCTTCCCAGGCTTCCCAGCGCATAGCGGGAATCAGCGACTTTAATGTAGCAGACCTCCGGCTGATAGTCAGCCAGATCATTTTGGTAAACTACGGCAACCGCACCACCATCGATGGCATTACCGATATAGCGATGCCCGTCTGTGACGTAGCCAGGGATGGCCACAAACAGACTGCCGGGGACGACTTCCCGGGAATTATAGCAAATTTTTTCTATCTCACAGTCCGGTAGACTGTTTCTTACTTCGATTATTTTTAGTTCGTTTAACAATAGTTCCAGTTTCATTGGTTTTCCTCTCTTGTTTATCATCCGTAAAACTCATTTATTATTATACTGTTTTCCCATTTGTCTGTCTACACCTGTATGACTGCCGGGAGTCAACCCTTTGGCACAATAGTCTGCGGCAACACAAAATAAAAAGAGAGACACGTTTTTCGTATCTCCCGAGTAAGTCAATCAAATCCGCATTTTTACATTTTAAACATATTGGCACAGGATGCCACAACACATTCCACCCCAAAATCGTCCTTAGTCACTTCCTGTCCCGGCTCGATCACGGCCACCCGGTGATCCCATTTAAGCGACAGAAACATTTCCAGGATTTCCACATCACCCTGGGTGATTACAAAATCCAGTTTCAGCACCTGGCTTAGGTGGCGGGCACAATGAATCCACTCATCCAGATCATAGGCACCTGAATCAATCATCATCAGGGACTTGTAGTTTTTAAACATAATTTCCATGATCATTTCAGCCCGCTTGGGCCCATATTTGTTGATGGCATAATGATATTCTTCTTTTAAAGACTTTTTCCCCATCATCCAACCGCGGGTGATAAAGTAGGTTTCACCCCGGATCGATTTGAGTTTCTCCTTATTATGAAGCAGAATCTGGATACAATCCTCAGAGCGCAACAGCGCCAATCTGGCATGGTCACTACGCAATCCGATCAGGGCTTTGCCGCAATTCCCGTAGCTGAGCAGAATGGTGTCGTATTCCTGATGACGGTTGATCTCTTTTTGCAGTTCCTGATTTAGCATATCCGGGTTGTTATGAAGTTCTGCACTCATCCAAATGGTGTCATAATTGATGCCGGTATTTTTCATCGCCAAGCTCATCTCGTCCTGAATCATTCCACACGCAATTAATAAGATACTTTCTTTCATCCCATACCTCAGTTATTCATAACTAATCGAAGGAAGCGACTGCCTCCAACCCTGAATCGTCACCGGTAAAGTACATAAGACCCCATCCAATGGGGTGATCTTTTTCATCCATCAGCTTCTGTTCCACCACCAGCACCGGATCACCTTCCATGATATCCAGCACCTGACTAACTTCGCCGGTTGCTGCCATGGCCCGAATCTTCAGCTTTTTGGTCATCGCAAAAATGGAGTTCTTTTTGGCCACCATTTCGGGAAAGGTCGCATAGCGAATTTCTTTCTCGACAATCGGAATGCCCCGGTAATACGGAATATACTTAACATCAAAGGCCTTTACCACCCCATCGCTGACAAATACCCGTTTGACCACGATGACATGTTTGTTTTCGGAGATTTCCAGGTTAAAGCCCACCTCATAGCTGGGCTTCACGACGTTGACTTCAATCAGTCGGATTTCCTCACCTTTTTTTTCAGTCGTCATCATTTCATCAAAATGAAGGGTGTACGAATCCAGATTCGGCTCACAAACATAGTTTCCTTTACCTGGTATGGAGTAAATATACCCTTCATTGACAAGTACAGCTAACCCTTTTCTGACCGTCATGCGACTGACATTAAATTCTTCACAGAGAAGATTCTCAGATTGTATGGCATCACCCGGTTTAATTTCTTCACTGGTTATTCTATTTTTTATTGCATCGACTATTTTTAAATATTCGGGGGATCCCATTTCTCTACCACCTTGGTCTATTTTCTATTTATTGTTTTTTTCCGGTTTTTTCAATCATCCATAATTTGCATTTCTCGACCCCAGTCATCACATCTTTAGTGGCAAAATCGGCACCAACTATCTGAGCTGCCTTTTCATCAATGACAGCACCACCGATAATGACCCGGTAATCATCCCGGATGCCCCGGTTAACCAATTCACAGACTACCGCCCGCATTTCATAAATGGTTTCCTGCTGCATACCACTCATGCCGATGATATCCGGTTTGACGGTTTCAATAGCTTCGATGACCTGATACAGCGATACATCCGTCCCTAAATCAATGAGTTCGAATCCGGCAGTTCTGGCAAAGGAACCAAAAATATTTTTGCCAATATCGTGACAATCTCCAAACACCGAAAAAAGCAATAGTCGCCCGATCTTATTTTTAGGGGTTACCTTAGTAACTTCTTTTAATTCTTCCAGCTCCATCACTTCCTGAAAAATGATCCCGGCAAAAATCAAATCCGCAATAAAATAATCACTGGTTTCGTATAATTTACCAACCCGTTCCATTCCGGTTTGGAGCCAATTAAAAATGTCAATTGGTTTAAACCCTTTTCGAATAGCAATCCGTACCAGTTCCAGGGTTCGATCCTCATATAATCCTTCGATGGATCTTACAATGCTATGTTTCATAATTTAAGTTCCACTCCCTTAAAGGTGTAAATTGAATACCACCACCACGTTTATCAACCTGGCTTTATCTAAATGATCACACCTGGAATTTCTAGTTTAATATTTTTCAAAGTTCTTTTAATTATAACCTAAATTATTTTTTTTGATAATGGTATAATTGATATTTATCATACAAATTTTTATTTCTTTAAGTTTAGAGGCCTTTGCTCTTCTCTTAATGAAGAGCAAAAGTTACTAAACTGTCAACTTTTATGCCGCTGATTTTTTAGCATAGGTAAAATGATAGCAAGCAGGAATGATAACGGCCCCACCAATAATATTTCCCAAGGTTACTGGAAGAATATTGTTCAGAAAAGCCTGGGCCCAGGTTACATCTGCGCCGCAGAAGATCCCCATGGGAATAAAAAACATGTTGGCCACACTATGCTCAAAACCAGACAAAACGAAGAGCATGATGGGGAACCAGATCGCAAAGATCTTACCGATGATATCTTTGGCCCCGGATTGCATCCAGACCGCCAGGCAAACCAGCATGTTACAGAAAATCGCCCGGATGATCACTGGCATTAAAGGAATCGCACATTTTGCTTCGGCAATGCCAATAGCTTTTGCTGTCATCGCTTCACCATAGAGACCGCTTTGTGACATTAAATAAGCCAGTAAAACAGATCCCACCAGATTGGCTGCCCAGACCACACCCCAGTTACGCAACATTGCGCCGACGGTAATTTCTTTTTTGAAAAGTGATAAGGTCATCAGGTTGTTTCCAGTAAACAGTTCTGCACCACAAATAACCACCAGCATCAGGCCCACCGGGAAAACCCCAGCCCCAATATACTTGGCAAAGGTCGCTTCAAAACCAGTACCGGCACCCGATGTAATAACCGTAAAACCATAAGCCCCAAAACCAATAAAGACACCAGCAAAAATACCCAAAACGAGCATTTTACTGATTGGCAGCTTGGCTTTATTATTACATCCGTTCACCATGTTCTCGCAGATTTCTGCGGGACTAAAAAAATTATTCACCCTCTCCTCCTAAACATAAAGTTTTCCGATTTTGATGAAATCGTTTGTCGAAATTATACCATACTTATATCGACCTGTATATACAAATATCTACAAATCTTATAAATTTAGCGCTAATAAAGATGTCTCTATTTGATCAAGAGTCATCCTATTTCTCTTTCGTGTAAATAAAAAAAGGATAAAGATCCGAGCTAACGCTCCCCTTTATCCTCGTATTTTTATTTTATTTTGGGGTTATTAAGGCTTAGACCCATCCCTGACAGATTTTAACGCCTTCTGCTGCATTGGTGGTAAATTGATCAGCACCCACATATTCACAGGATTCTTTCGTAACCGGATTTCCGCCAATGATCACTTTAGCATCGATGCCAGCAGCTTTGAGCGCATCGACCGTTTCTTTCATCGAATCGATCGCTAATGTTAAGACTCCACTCATACCAATGATCGCCGGATTGCAATCTTTGGCTTTCTCGACAAAGATTTCTGGAGCCACATCAATCCCCAGGTCAATCACTTCAAATCCTGCCGCTTCCGACATACTCTTAAAGATATTTTTTCCGATATCGTGTAAGTCACCATGAACCGTTCCGATAACGATCGTTCCAGCAACTGCTGAATCATCACCGCCTAAAACCGGTTTTAGCACATTGATAGCTTCGGTTAACAATTCGCCAGCAAAGATCAGATCGCCAACAAAATATTCGCCTTTTTCAAACAGATCACCAACCAGTGCCATACCACCCTGACAGGCAGCAACGGCTTCCTGTGCTTCTGCTTCAGAAGGATTCGTCGCCACAAAATCATTGAGCAGATCCATTACATCTTCTTCTTCTAAATCTCCAACTGCCTGTGTTAATACCTTTAAATCCAGCATTTTAATACCCCTTCTTTAAAAAAATCATCTCATAAAAAACTTGTGTGACATGTGTGTACATGTTTAGTCGTATGATACACCTTTAACATCCGATTGTCAAGTAAACGCTTCCAATTCTGACGGGTAAATTTTAACCAAAAAAAATCGCCGATAAACAGCGATTGCGGTTGTCGAAAAACTCCCGTACCGACCAATTGTTAATCTGTTGTACGCTGCGGAATCGGACAGGCGTTGCCGTGTCCGCTCCGATGCGTACAACATGATGTAACAATTGTCGGTACTAGGTTATCTTTTTTGACAGTCTGAATCGCTGATAAACAGCGATTTTTCATTTTTTCTATTTTGTTTTCTGCCAGCTTCCCCGATAACGGAGAATCCGGGTGGTATTTAAAATAGTCAGGATGGCGGCACCAACATCGGCAAAAATTGCCAGATACATCTCACCCATGCCAAAGAAGGTCAAAGTCAGTACCGTAATTTTAATCCCCAGAGCCAGAACAATATTCTGAATCATAATCCGGCGAGTATATTTGGCAACGTCCACCGACTTGACAATATCCATGGGATCATCCTTCATCAGAATGATGTCGGCTGCCTCAATGGCGGCGTCTGAACCCAGGGCCCCCATGGCGATCCCCGCATCAGCCATCGCCAGCACCGGGGCATCGTTCATGCCGTCGCCGACAAAGATGGTTTTACCCTCCGGATTGTCAGCCTTGATTCGCTCAAAGGCCGTCACCTTATCCTGGGGCAGGCAATCGCCCATCACTTCATCAAGCTGCAGCTGCTGACCGATCTGGTTGGCAACCTGGGCATTATCCCCACTGAGCATCACGGTTTTTTTGACGCCCAGTTTTTTGAGCTGTTGCAAGGTGGCAAAGGTATTATCTTTGACTTTGTCCCCCAATACCAGGTACCCAGCCAGTTGCTTATTGATGGCAATATAGACAATGGTACCCGCCTCATCATTTTCGGCCAGTTCAATCTGATGATCGATCAGAAGACTCTTATTTCCAGCCAGGATTACCTGATTGTCCACTTCCACCCGGGTACCTTTGCCGGGAATTTCGGCATAATTTTTTAACCGGGTTTCATCAACAATAATTTGGGCATGGGCCGTAATTGCCTTGCCAATGGGGTGGTTGGAATAGTGTTCCCCGGCAGCTGCGGCCGCTAACACTTCTGCTTCGCTAAAGCCTGGAGCCGCTACAGTTTTGATGACCTTGAATTCACCCTGAGTCAGGGTTCCGGTTTTGTCAAAGACAAAGACATCCGCTTGATAAAGAACATCCAGATAATTTCCACCCTTAATCAGAACCCCTTCCTTGGAAGCCCGGCCAATCCCACCAAAATAACTGATCGGAATCGATAATACCAGGGCACAGGGACAAGACACCACCAGAAAGATCAGGCTCTGATAAAACCAGGTTTCCCAGGACGCACCAGGAATCAGAAGCGGCGGAATAATGGCCATAGCAATTGCTGAAAAGACCACAATCGGGGTATAATAATGAGAAAACCGGGTGATGAATTTTTCGGTTTTACCTTTTTTATCACTGGCTTCTTCAATCAGGTGCATAATTTTCATGGCCGTGGAGTTTTCGTAGTCTTTCGTCACCCGCATCTTCAGCACCGCATTACCATTGATCATCCCGCTGAGGATTTCATCCCCCTTTTCGACCTTCCGGGGATAGGATTCACCCGTCAGCGGCGAGGTATCCAAATGGGAAATCCCATCCATGATGATCCCATCGGCAGGGATTTTTTCGCCGGGTTTGATCACCAGCACATCACCCACCTTTACTCGTTTGGCATCAATAACTACCTCCCCTTCGGGGCCAACCCGATTGGCAGTAATGGCATTAAAGCTGATTGTTTCGGCAATTGAACGGCGGGCATTGTCGACAGCCCGATCCTGGAAATATTCGCCGATACCAAAAAAGATCATAACCCCAGCAGCTTCCGGCCATTCGGTTAAAACCAGGGCCCCAAAGGTGGCGATGGTCATCAGAAAATTTTCATCAAATATCTGACCTTGTCCGATGTTACGAAAGGCCAACAGAATCACCCGATACCCGGCCAATAAATAGGCCCCCAGAAAAATCCCAATCGTGACGACTTCCAGATTTGCGGGCAGAAACGCCTGAAACACAAAACCCAGAATAAACAATCCAATGGCCGTAATCAGTTCCAGTTTCTGCCGTTTATCCATATCGCCCAGAGCTCCTGCGTGGGAATGCCCTGCGGATTGAGATTTCTCACCCGAATGATGAACATGTTCGTGACCATGACCCTCACAACCACAGGGCTCGGCTGCTGCCGTTGATTTGCGATTTTTGGAAACCACAACATGGGGCTCCAGCGAATGCACCAGTTTGACAATGGCATCATAGGTTTCGTCCTGAGCAAATCCCTCCCCTTCATCAATCACCAATGATCCGGTGGCCAGAGACAGACTGGCTGCCTGAACATTTGGCATTTTACCAACCAATTTTTCAATTTTTCCGGCACAATTGGCACAGTTAAGTCCTTCTAAAAATAGCTTCATGCTGATAACCTCTTTTCAATACTCCTAATGATGGCTTAAATGGGTGATGGTTAAGAGGACAATCACTTCCACGTGCGCATCATCCAGATGATAAAATTTCATTTGACCTTCTTTTCGATAACTAATGATCCGTTTGTCTTTAAGAATTCGCAATTGATGAGATACCGCCGTTCGGGTGACATCCACCAGGTTGACAATATCATTCACACACAACTCGCCATTTTCAAACAGCGCCGAGACGATTTTTATGCGGGTTGGATCACCCAGTACCTTAAAAAATTCAGCCACCTCAAACAAGGTTTCCTCGGTATGATCGTTTTTCAAAACTTTACTCATTGTATCTCCTTAATATGTGAACACTTGCTCACTTATTAACATCATAGTAGCACATTTTGGTGCCCGAATCAAGCCTTATTTTCAAACACTTTTCGTCTCAATAAAGATTGACAATTGTCAAAAATAATGATAATTTGAACACATACAATATTTCAGCTGATTTCAACGCAAAAGGATAAAGGTCGCAATAAATGAGTGATGCCAAAGGATTATTGGACGAACGATTGATCCGTATTGAAAAAGCCGTAAATCTGGAAAAACCAGACCGGATCCCTATTTTTGCCTTAAACAGCCCGGAAGTGGCGGTGGACTATTGTGGTCAGCACCTTAAAACAGCCACCTGGAATCTGGAGATTCTCCGGGAATGTCTGCCCGTTTACTATCAGGATATGAAGGTCGATGCCGCCTTTGCGGCTTTTTTGCGCTGTCCGGGAATGTACACCATCATCGAATCTCAGAATTTCGTGCCCAATAAGGATGGCTTTATGCAGCATCCTGAAGTCTGCGGAATGCTGCCCAGTGAGTATGAAGAGCTGATCAAGGATCCCTTTAAAACCCTGGTAGAAAAGGTTCTGCCCCGGCAGTACAAAGCCTTTGCAAAACCCGGAATGCTGGGCGGACTCAACCTGGCCAAAGGAGCCCTGAGTTATCTGCGCCACAGCCAGATTTTAAAGGAAATTGATGCCCATTGCCGTGATACAGCGGAAGTTCCAATTATTTCTGACAATATGATCGAAGCCCCCTTTGATTTTCTGGCCGATCAGCTCCGCAGTTTTATGGGCATTTCGGTGGATATGCACCGCTGCCCCGAACTGGTGGAGCAGGCCTGTGAAGCGCTGCTGCCGCTGATGCTACGCTGGGGGGTGACTAGCTATTCCGGTCCGCCAAAAAGAATCCCTGCTATTTTTATGCCCTTGCACATGCCCGCTTTTTTAAGTCCCCAGCAGTTTGAGCGTTTTTACTGGCCGACCTTCTCCCGATTGGTCAATACCCTCACTGGGATGGGTTATACCGTCGCCTTATTTATTGAGGGGAATTGGTCGAAGTTTTATGATCACCTGACCAGTCTCCCCCCCCATGTGATCGGAATTTTTGAATACGGCGACATGAAGACGATTAAAGAAAAGGTCGGTAAAACCATGTGCGTCATGGGCAATTATCCCATTGAAGTCCTGAAATCCCACTCCACCACAGAGTGTATCGATATTGCAAAAAAGATGATCGATGCCGGTGCACCCGGCGGCGGCTATATCTTTACCACCGGCAAAGCAATTATCCGGGGCAAAGGCCTGGATCTTAAGAAACTCCAGGCGGTTCATCAATATGTAGTCGATCACGGAAAGTACTAGCGAGGTATGATATGGAAACCATTGACTCTGAATATCTGAACTATTTTAAAACCCATATGGCCCAACATCCAGAATTAACCGAAGCGGATGAAAGCATTATGGCGGATCCCTGGGACATTAATGAAGATGTCCTGTTGGGTTATGTATTATCCTTATTAATCTAACTCGATTAAAATCACAGCGCCAGTATCACAGCGCCAGTAAAGGATTAGCTCCAAACAACAAAAAAGCAGAGATGGGTCAGCCATCCCTGCTTTTTTTGTTATATTACGCCGGATTTTCCCCCGGATCTAAAAAGATCGGAGCAATTCGATTTCTTTTTGATAATCCTGCGTATCTGCCTGGGGCGTTTCCAGAAAAAAAGGCAGGTCTTTTAGTTGGGGGTGGATGACAATCTGCTTAAAGGCATTAATCCCCAGGGTTCCCAAACCAATCTTTTGATGGCGGTCTTTGTTGCTGTTAAACGGCATCATGCTGTCATTTAAATGCAGGCATTTGAGATAGTTCAAACCGATGATCCGCTCAAAATCTTCCAGCACCCCCTCCAGATTTCCGACCACATCATATCCTCCTGAGTAAACATGACAGGTATCCAGACAGACCCCCATTTTATCTTTTAATGCCACCTGATCGATGATCCTTTTTAATTCGTCAAAACTTCGGCCGATTTCAGTGCCCTTGCCGGACATGGTTTCCAACACTACGGTGGCCTTCTGCTCGGGCCACATTTCCTCATTGAGAATCTGGGTGATCCAGCTAATGCCTTGCTCCACCCCCTGTCCGGTGTGGCTGCCGGGGTGAAAATTATAAAGCTCACAGGGCAGCTCTTCCAGTCGCAGCAAATCTTCTTTAAATACCATCCGGGCAAATTCCCGGGTCTTCGGAGTAGCCGAACACATATTTAAGGTGTAGGGCGCATGAGCCAATAGGTCACCAAACTGGTGCGCTAGCATAATCTGCCGGAGTCCGGCCACATCCTCCGGGTCGAGTGCTTTGGCCTTACCACCCCGGGGATTTCGGGTAAAAAACTGGAAGGTATTGGCTTTAATTTTTACGGCTTCCTGACCCGCCTTCGTAAATCCACCCGCAATTGACAGGTGGGGTCCGATTATTAACATTTTTTCTCCTCGTTCGCTGGTCTCAATTTAACTATTAGTCTTAATTTTTATCCCAAAGCCACATCCAGAATCATCATCAGGGTGAAACCAAACATGACGCCGATGGTAGCAATATCGCCTTCATGACCCAGCCGAGCTTCCGGAATCAACTCTTCTGCCACCACATAGATCATGGCACCGGCGGCAAAGGCCAGGGCAAAGGGCAGCATCGGGGCGATAAAGACTACTGCGGCTGCCCCAATCACCGCTGCAACGGGCTCCACCATACCAGAGAATTGACCAATCAAAAAGGCCTTGCGTCGGCTCATGTTTTCTCGCCGCAGGGGAATCGATACCGCTGCTCCTTCCGGGAAATTCTGCAGACCGATCCCCAAAGCCAGCGATACGGCCCCGGCCAGGGTCATTGCCGGAGAACCGGAAGCCAGACCACCAAAAGCCACCCCCACCGCCAGACCTTCGGGAATATTATGGAAAGTAATTGCTAAAACCAGCAATACACTGCGTTGCCAGGAGGTTTTAATCCCCTCCCGGTGATTGGTACCAGGATGAACATGAGGCAGCAGGCGATCCACCAGCCAAAGGAAAAAACCGCCCCCCAGAAAACCCAGAGACACAATCACATAAGCTGGCAAGGGACTTCCCTCGGCCATCTCAATGGCTGGGGCCAACAGCGACCAGAAGCTGGCAGCAATCATCACCCCGGCGGCAAAACCCAACATGGCATTTAATACCTTAATGTTAATTTCTTTGAAAAAGAAGACCAGAGATGCCCCTAAAGCGGTGACAAACCAGGTGAACAATCCGGCAAATAGAGCCAGCAAAACTGGCGGATATTCCAATAAAAAGTCCATTTACTCGCTTCACTTCCTTTCGTTACAGTGGATAATTTAAATCATTCTAATTTATTATCAAGTATACTATAAAATGGCGTCAAAAATCCATTCTTTCTTTTAAAACGGTTTCGCCCAAATTTCTTGTCTGGTTTTGCAAATAAACCTTGTTTATTTGGCTTCCCGCTCCTATAATTAATTTATCAGTCGGCACCGGCTGAAATAACGCTGAAGAAGGTAATAACAATGAAAAAAAGTGAATTAATTACAGTCTTTAACACGGTTCAGGAAAAGTTTGAAGATGCCATTACCGAAGAATTTTTTCTGCAACGACTCAAACCGTATGCTGATGAAGATGGTTTTGTCGATTACCACAAACTGGCAATGTTCGCCCACAACGAATCGCTGGCTTCTGCAAAAGGTTTCTTTTTTGAAGTCCTTTCAGAAATTTTAGTCGACGACGATGATGTGGTGCTCGAAGAAGATCTTGACGAAATCACCAGCGACACCCCCGAAGTAACTCCAGAATAAGAACTGAGTAATTTTCTACTGCAGTCTTTATCCGCAGTTATTAAATTATCCTGATTTCCCTTAATGCCCAGGCAGAAATACTTTTCTGTCCGGGCATTTTTTTACTAAACACGAATCACCTTGGCAGTGATCCCCGGTCATTCGCCGAAGGATACCCCCAGACTTTTGGCCACCTGAATCAACTCCGAATCAACGCCCACTTGTTTATTGTTGCCGATCACCTCTTCCAACGGGGCACTGGTCATCTTGCCATCCTGGAGCGCCACCATATTTCCAAACTTACCCTCAGCAATCAGCTCCACCGCTGCCACCCCATAACGGGTCGACAGGAGTCGATCATAAGCCGAGGTAATGCCCCCCCGCTGAAGATGACCCAAAACCGTACTGCGAATTTCGTGATCAGTGATTCGTGCTTCCAGCGCTATGGCCAGCTTATTGCCAATGCCTCCGAGACGCACCGGATCCGGAGAGTCACTGACAATTTTGGCAACCGTCAGCTCCCCACCCTTTTCCATGGCCCCTTCGGACACCACAATGATGCTAAAGGGCAGGCCCCGCTGGCTGCGCTCATTCATTTTTGTGACAATGGCATCCAGCGAAAAGGGTATTTCCGGTATCAGAATCACATCGGCAGAACCGGCAATCCCGGCATGGAGGGCAATCCAGCCGGCATTTCGACCCATTACTTCCAGAACCATAATCCGATGGTGGGACTCTGCTGTTGTATGCAGCTTATCCAGGGCATCCACCACCACATCAACTGCTGAATTAAAGCCAAAGGTCACATCCGTTTTAGATAAATCATTATCGATGGTTTTAGGCACCCCAATAACCTTGACTCCTTTCCTGGCAAAATCCCGGGCACTGGTCAGGGTCCCGTCCCCGCCGAGAACCACCAGGACATCCACCCCTTCTTTCTTCATATTTTCTACCGCCACATCGGACACATCTTTTCTAACACACTGGCCATTTTCTTCCACCTGGTAGTCAAAAAGATTATCCTTATTTGAGCTATAAAGGATGGTTCCTCCTTTGTGGAGAATTCCTGATACGCTATGGGCATCCAATTTGATAAAGTCATTATTGTATAACCCCCGGTACCCAAACTTATAACCAATCACCTCGTAACCGTAATTGGCGATCGCCGCTTTGGTTACTGCCCGAATTACGGCATTCAAACCGGGACAGTCGCCACCACCTGTTAGAATTCCAATTTTTTTTACCTGATTGTTCATTGTTTTGCTCCATTTCCTGGGTAAATAAATTTAATCTGCCCAAACCAGCCGTCTTTCGTTGCCATCAACCAGCCCGATGCATGATCGGGATCTTTATGCAACTCTAAAATAGCATTGATCCCTTCGATTGTTATCATCTCATACTGATATTATGTTTTTGACCAACTAAATTGAC